>DATDON010000157.1:0-2540 GCA_035293225.1 Candidatus Manganitrophaceae bacterium | reverse complement strand
AATTCCGTTCCTGATGGATATTCCCATTTTAGGCTGGTTCTTTAAAACCAACACCAAACGGGAGGACACCTCCGAGTTGCTGGTCTTCTTGACCCCCCGGATTGTGAAGTAGCCCCCCCCAGGCGGAGGGGAGCATTGTTGCATGAAGAATATCGTATTGCTCGGTTTTATGGGGACGGGGAAGAGCGCCGTGGGACGGGCGCTTGCCAAAGAGTTGAAGTACCGCTTTGTCGACACCGATCAGAGGGTCGAGGAGAAGAGCGGGAAAAAAATCGCCGAGCTTTTCACTGAAAACGGAGAGGCCTATTTCAGAGAGCTCGAGTCGCAAGCGGTCCAAGAGGCCGTTCAACAGGGAGCATGCGTCATTTCAACCGGCGGCGGCGCGATCCTCAATCCGAAGAATCTGGAGGCGCTGCGCAGAAACGGCTTTCTCGTGTTGCTCGAGTCCGACCCGGAGGTGATTTTGAAAAGGGTCCAAAAGCGGGCCGGTCAGCGGCCCCTCTTGCAAGGCCCCGATCCCCTCGCCGAGATCAAGCGTTTATTGGAAGAGAGAGCGCCGTATTATCGCTGCGCCGATTTCACCGTCAACAGCTCCTATTTGCGGGTTGAAGAGGTGACGCGCGCGATCAAAAAGAAGGTTTTGGAGATTGAAGGCCGAGAAAATACACGTTGATTTGGGCGCGAACAGTTATGACATCGTCATCGGTCATGGGATCCGGCGTCAGATCGGAAGCTATCTGAAAAAGTTATCCGTCGGGGGAAAAGTGGCGGTCGTCACCCATCCCAAAATCGAGCGCCTTTATGGCGCGGAGGTCATGAAGAGCCTGAAGGGGAGCGGTTATGATCCGACCCTCATCCGCGTGCCGGACGGGGAGCGATACAAGAACATGGAACAGATCGGCCGGATTTTCGACCGGCTGATCCATGACCGGTTCGAGCGCAAATCGACCCTGGTCGCGCTCGGCGGAGGGGTGATCGGCGACATGACCGGCTTCGCAGCGGCGACCTACCTGAGAGGGATATCCTATATCCAGGTCCCCACGACGGTGGTCGCGCAGGCCGACGCCGGCATCGGCGGGAAGACGGGGGTCGATCATCCCAAGGGGAAAAACCTGATCGGCGCGTTCCATCAGCCCCGAATGGTCCTGATCGATCCCGAGACGCTCCGTTCTCTCCCCCGGAGGGAGTTTATCGCCGGCCTCGCCGAGGTGGCGAAGTACGGGATGATTTTGGACGCCGGTTTTTTCCGATACCTTGAAGAGAACGCGGCGGCGATTTTGAAGATGGACCGTCAAAAACTCCTCTATTGCATTAAAAAGTCGGCGGCGCTCAAGGCCCGGGTGGTCCAGGCCGACGAGCGCGAATCGGGCCTACGGAAGGTCCTCAATTACGGCCATACCATCGGCCACGCGATTGAGACGCTGACCGGATACCGGAAATTCAAGCATGGCGAGGCGGTGGCGATCGGGATGGCCGCCGCCGCCCGGCTGGCGTACCAGATCGGTCTCTGCGCGTGGGAGGCGCCCCACCGGCAGATCCGCTTGCTCGCCTCCCTGGGCCTTCCGACGGCTTTGCCAAAATTAGACTCGGGCAGTATACTTAACGTCATGGCGCGGGATAAAAAGGTTTCGGGCGGCGAAATCGTATTTATTTTGCCTGAAAAAATAGGTCAGGTCCGCATCCTTCCCGTCAGCCGGCGGGAACTCGAAGGTTTTCTTAAAAGCGCCTTAAATTAATCGTGGGAGTGTCGGATGAAGAAACCGATCTTGTACCTCTTTTTATTCTTGATGATGGCGGGATGCGGCGGCGACCCCCTCGCCCCGCTCGACGCCGCGGTCACCGGCCCGGCCGACAGCCCGTTCACGGTGAACCCTCCGGGGGGAGGAACCAGCTTTGTCGGTCCGCTCGATTTTCAGGTGAAGAACGCGGCCGGGATTGCCCTTCCCGGAGTTCAAATGGAGATTTTCGCCTATAACGGCGGCGTCTTAACCGACCTGAATGGAAATTTGTTGGACGCCACGACTCCCGATTATTTCAAGACCGAGACCGACGATCGCGGCCTGGCCCGGGCCTTCTTCCTCATCGCCCTTCCCGACTGCAGCGCCACCGAGGACCTCACCTTCGCCGGATCGGTCGGGGCGACGGTCGGCGTGACCAGCGATCTTTGGACCGGAACGTATACGATCAAGAAATGCTAACATTTCATTTACAAAAGGGGTCGATATGAAAAAGTTCCTTTTCCTTTCACTCGCCTTTATCTTCCTTCTCTCTTATTTGGCAGGCTGCGATGATTCCTCCGTAACCGATCTGAAAGGAACCGGCTCGACCACCACAACCCAATCGACCGGAACGAACGCCCCGGCGACGATCACCGCCACGGTGACCCCGACCGGCGCTTTGAGCGCGTCAGGCACCGCCACCGTCGCGGCGACGGTAACGACCAGTACCGGCGCCAACGTCCCCGACGGGACATCGGTCTCGTTTGCAGTCAGTAATTCCTCGTTGGGGACGATTACCCCGACCGCGACAACGGTGTCGGG
>DATDON010000156.1:0-2517 GCA_035293225.1 Candidatus Manganitrophaceae bacterium | reverse complement strand
GGCTCTTCCCCCCGCCGGCGACCGGCGTCGATTCCATCCGGTTGTCGCTGGAAATGTTCAGATCGGGCTCCGAGAGGGCAAACGGGATCGACGAGGAGAGGCCGGTTCCGCTGTCGCCCGACGGGACGCCGACGCCGAATTGGTTGTTCGGCGGAAGGGCTTTCCCGACCGTGGCGGGAAGCTCCGCCGCCCGGGGGTCGCCTGAAAAGATCGGGGTATTGGTCGTCGGAAAGATTGTTTCGGGATTGTGATCTGGGAGCGCCCGGCAGGCCTCGCATCCGAAGGTAGGGTTGTCGGTCAGGGTGGTGGAGGTCGCGCTGGTGGTCAGGGTGGTCGTCCCCTGCGCCATGGCGACGGTCGAGGCCATAAAGACCATGAGGAAGCTCCGTCCGATGTTTCCGATGATATTACCCTTCCGGTTTCTCATTTGGGGCCCGCTCCGTTCATGATTCGTTAAACGTTCATCGTTCATCGGGTTAAAAGTAAAAATGAATTCCGCCCATCGCCTCAAAACCGTTCAATTCCAGAGGGAGCGTCCTGACGCTCGACCGGATCTCGTCGTTGGGGGTGGCCCCCCGGACGACCTCCCCGTAGGTCACCGTCTCGCCGTTGACCGGGCGGGGCTGAAGGTTCGTTCCGGCCTCCGCGACCGGCGGGGTGGAAAACCCCGACGGGAAAAACCGCTTCACCTTCACCTGTGGAATCTTCCCGAAGATATAAGCCCCCCGCAATGAGACCGACAGCCATCTTTTGATGAAGTACTCGCCGCCGAGGCCCCACCGGCTCGTGAGCCCCCACCCTTCGGCCTCCAGGGAGGTCGCCACCGGAAAGGCCTGCGCGACCTGCGCGCTGATCACCTTGAGCAGGGTGTCGATCGTCACCTGCCCGAAGGCCAAACCGATCAACCCGACGTCGAGATGAAACCGGCTTGTCTCCGTCGGCTCCCAAAAATAGGAGCGCCATCCGACCCAAAACTGCGTGACAAAAACGCTGTACCGGCTGCTCCGCGGAACCTGCGCGAAATCGACGATGTTGGCCGCCGTAATCTGGGGGGCGATGTCCTCGGCGCTGGTCTCCCCGTCCCAGACGTTCAACGTCATGAGGAGCGCATGACGCGGCGCGATCTTTCGTCTGACTTCTAATCCAAAAGCCCTTTGCGCGTCGTAACCGGAGACCGGTAAGTTCCGCTTCTCCGGGGTGAACTGGATATTCGGCTGAAGTTGATGGTTGGGGTCTTGAAGAATCGCCAACCGGGGCTCCGAGAGGACCCGGTTGAGGGTCTTTAAAGACGGCTTGTAAAGACCTCCGACGATCCCGACTTCCCAACTCTCCTCTTCTCCTTTCGCCCCGCCTGCAAACAACAGAATGAGGAAGAGCGCTCCCAGATATTTTAAAATACCCGCGTTCCCCGCTTCTTTGGTTTCCCCCCGATTGTTCTCTCGATGAGACAATCAACAACTGTGTCGAACATCATCTTCTGGAGGAATATATGTCGCGAGTGTATATAAAATAAAAATGCGTGTCAACAAAAAAAATACAAAAAAGTGATACAATATTGTCATATGTTTGATGGGGACGCCGGGTAGGTGTAATCCATGAAAAAAGAGGCTCCGGCCGTTTCTGCCGGAGCCTCTTCGACGCGTTAAGGCGATTCAGCCTTTGCTATTCCAGTTGGATGGGAATGAGGTAATCCACCCCATCGCCGAGGTCCGCATGGAGCTCCCACGCGCCCCCTTCCCGGTTGTCGGTTCTCCAGTTGTAGCGATAAATTTTGGCGACCGGGTCATAGATGAATACTCCGCCGGTATCAGGGACCGCCGTGAAGGACTCCGGCGCCGACGGATCAAGCGTCTGGTTCGTCTTATGGACCGCCCAGAAATAGGCCGTTTTCACCTCCTCAAGCGGAAGCTGGGTCGCCTTGTCGATCAACTGGAACTTCACCGGGATCGTGCTCCCCAGCGTGAATTTCTTCGCGAGGGTCACGGGCGTCTGCCACAGCAACGTATAATTCGGATCCAAGTGGGTCCGGCTCGTCTTCTCATCGGAGATCGCGTTGTGGGTCAGAGTGAGGGTAAAATTCACATCCTTACCGGGATGATTCGGCGCCGTGAAGTGGTTAAAGAAAAGATCTGGCTGGCATTGCAGGACAACGCTGAATCCCACCCTCACCCTGCCCTCTCCCTGAAGGAGAGGGAACAGAGGGAAAACGCTCTCTTTTAGTCCGCGCTTATGTTCCTCTCCTTGCCCCATCAAACATATGACAATATTGTAGTACTTTTTTGTATTTTTTTTGTTGACACGCATTCTAGATTTATATACACTCGCGACATGTATTCCCCCAGAGAATGTGATTCGACACTGATGGTCGATGTTTCATCGAGGAGATGATCGGGGGAAATCGAAGAAGCGGGGAACGCCGGCATTTTAAAATATCTTGTGGCGCTCTTCCTCATTCTGTTGTTTGCAGGCGGGGCGAAAGGAGAAGAGGAGAGTTGGGAAGTCGGGATCGTCGGAGGT
>DATDON010000155.1:0-7321 GCA_035293225.1 Candidatus Manganitrophaceae bacterium | reverse complement strand
AAAGCGGCATGGGGGGACCTCTTCGGATCAGCAATCCTGAAGCGATCCATCATGTCGTCTGCCGAGGCAATGAATAAATGCCTGACTAAAGACTAAAGATTTGCCCCTTTTGTGACCCTATCTCTTGTTCTACTCGTACCGGAGCGCTTCGATGGGGTTGAGGGAGGCGGCGCGTCGGGCGGGATAGAGGCCGAAGAATATCCCGATCAGAATCGAGAAGGCGAAGGCGAGCACGATCGAGCCGGGGGAGACGATGGTCGGCCACTGGACGAAGACGGAGATCACCTTCGAGCCGGCCACCCCGATCGCGGCGCCGAGAAGGCCTCCCATCAGCGAGAGAACGACCGCCTCCATCAGGAATTGCAGGAGAATGTCCCTCCCCCGCGCCCCGACCGCCATCCGGACGCCGATCTCTCGCGTCCGCTCCGTGACCGAGACCAGCATGATATTCATGATCCCGATCCCGCCGACGATGAGCGAAACCGAGGCGATGCTGCCGAGGAGGAGCGTCATGACCCGCGAAGACTCCTCGGCCGCCGTGGCGATGTCGGCCATATTTCGGACGCTGAAATCATCGTCCTGGCCGGGGGGGATACGATGCCGCTGGCGGAGCAGGAGCCGAATCTGCTCCTCCGCCACAACCGTTTCTTGCGGAGAGTTCGCGGAGACGAGGATCGCCCCGATGTGGGTCACCCCCATGATCCGTTTTTGAAGCGTGGAAATGGGAATGATCACGGTGTCGTCTTGATCTTGCCCCATGGCCGATTGCCCTTTGGGGGCGAGGACCCCGACGACTTTAAAAGGAATATTCCGGATCCGGATAATCTCCCCCACCGGATCTTGCGCGCCGAAGAGATTGGCGCCGACCGTCTTCCCGAGCACCGCCACCTTCGTCGCCCCATCGACGTCGGACTGCGTAAACGGACTTCCCGACTCCATCGGCCAATCGCGGACGATAAAGAAAGAAGGGACGCTCCCCGTCACCGCGGTGGACCAATTCTGATTCGCGCTGACCACCTGGGCGACGGTCCGAAGGGAAGGGGCCGCAAGGCGCGCCGCGGAGAGCTCCTTCTCGATCGCCCTGGCGTCCTCCTCCGTGAGGGTGGACGCCGTCCCGGCGCCGGCCCGAACCCCGGCTTGTGTCGTGCTTCCCGGAAAGACCATCAGCATGTTCGAGCCGATGGAGGCGATCTGGGCCTCCACCTGGGCCTTCGCTCCCTGGCCGACGGCGATCATGGCAATGACCGCCCCGACGCCGATGATGATTCCCAGCATCGTGAGGGCCGATCTCATGGTGTTTCGGGCCAGGGCCCGTACGGCGACCTTAAAAGCGATCAGCGGGTTCATCCGCTTCCCTCCGCGCGCTTTAATTCTTCGACCAACACCTCCCTCGCGTCGGCCCGCCGCTCCACCGGCCGGTCGCTCTGAATCAGCCCGTCCCTGAAGCGGATGATCCGGGAGGCGTACCGGGCGATATCGGGCTCGTGCGTCACGAGGAGGAGGGTGATCCCCCCTTCATTCAGCTCTTGAAAGAGTGCCATGATCTCGACGGAGGTCCGGGTGTCGAGGTTGCCGGTCGGTTCGTCGGCCAAGATCAACGGCGGCCGCATCACCAGGGCCCGCGCGATCGCCACCCGCTGTTGCTGCCCTCCGGAGAGCTGGTTCGGATAGCTATGAGCGCGATCCCCCAATCCAACCTGTTCCAACGCCTCCCGCGCCCGCGCGGCCCGCTCCCGCGTAGAGAGAAAGGGAAGCGAGCGACCGGCTTCGCCGGCGCGAGCGCGGGGCGTGGGGGCGCCGGAGCTTTCTTTTTGTTCATCCGCACGGGCCCCCACATATGAATAATACATCGGCAATTCCACATTTTCCAATGCGGTCGTCCGGGAGAGGAGATTAAAACCTTGGAAGACGAACCCGATCTTCTGATTCCGAATCCGGGCCAGATCGTTCGGCCTCAGTCCCCCCACCTCCACCCCGTCCAAGAGATAGCGGCCGCGGGTCGGGCGATCGAGGCAGCCCAAGAGATGCATCAACGTCGATTTCCCCGATCCCGACGGCCCCATCAGGGCGACAAACTCTCCCCGAGCCACTGAGAAAGAGATCCCTTTCAGGGCGGCCAGATCGATCTCCCCTGTTCGGTAGATCTTCCATATCTCTTCGACTTCGATCAACGCATGCATTAGACACGACACCGTGAATCTGTTTTTATTAAAACCGCATCGGCAGCCGGCCGCTCCCTTGTGTTGAGTTATTTTTTCGAATCTTCTCGGTGATCACCTGGTCTTCCGGCTTCAGATCTCCGCTGATCACCTCCGTGAAGCTCCCATCGCTCAATCCCAAGGCCACCGAGACGGAGACCTCTTTGCCCTCCCTCAAGACCCAGACCTCCCTTTCGTGGGCCTTCGCCTGCAGATGCGGTGTACCACCCTGCTTGACCGGCGTGGACGGACCGCCTCCCTTGTCGGGACGGTAACGGAGGGCGACGTTTGGAAGTTTCAGGACGTTGTCTTTAAATCCGATCTTGATTCGGACGTTGGCCGTCATGCCGGGCTTGAGCTTCAGATCGGGATTTTTGACGCGGATGATGGCGTCATAAGTCACCACGTTCTGGACGGTGATCGGCTGGTTGTAGATATCATGCACCCTCCCCGCAAAGGGGCTGTCGGGATAGGCGTCGACCGTGAACTCCGCCTCCTGGCCGACATGGACATTCCCGATATCGGCCTCGTCGACACTGGTATCGACCTGCATTTCGGTCAAATCCTGGGCGATGGTGAAGAGGGTCGGCGCCTGTAAAGAGGCGGCGACGGTTTGCCCTACATCGACGTTGCGGGAGATGACGATCCCATCGACCGGGGAGACGATGGTGGTGTACCGGAGGTTCGTCTCGGCAAGTTTTAAGGCCGCCCGGCCTTGCTCGACCTGGGTCTCGGCGGCCCTCAGACCGGCGACGGCGGAGTCGGCCGCCGTCTGGGCGGCGTCTTTGTCGCTCTGCGAGATGAAGTTCCGGGAGAGAAGCGCCTCCATCCTCCGGAGATTCCGCGTCGCGTCCGACAGGACCACCCGCGCCTTATCCGTATTGGCCTCATCGTTGGCGAGCTTCGCCTTCGCCTGCTCGACCTGGACCTTCAAGATGGCAGGATCGATCTGGGCGATCACCTCCCCTTTCTTCACGCGCGAATTAAAATCGGCGAAGAGCCGCTGGATCGTCCCGGAGACCTGGCTTCCGACCTGAACGGTGACCACCGCGTTGACCTTCCCGGTCGCCGACACGCTCGCGGTAATGTCGCCCCGCTCCACCGCCGCCGTCCGGTGCTCCGCCCCCTTCTCTCCGTTTCGAAAAAGGGCGGCCCCTCCCGCCGCGGCAATGAAGAGGCCCGCCAACCAGACCCATTTCTTCCATCCTTGAAAAAACATATCGCCGATCCCTGTCGGGGCTTACCGACGCGCGCGCCCCACCCTAAAAATCCAACGCCTCGCTCAACGTCGTCCCATCGCCTCCATTGAGCCGCTCTCCCTCACGGCTCGCTTCCTTCATTGGGACGGATCAATTCCAGAAAAACCCCCGCCGTCCTCTCCAGGTCTAAGGACGCGACCGCTCTATCATAAGTGGTATTCGAGAACTGCCGCTCCGCGTCGAGAAGGGTCGCGTTCGCGTCCAAGACGTCGATGTGGGTCGAAAGGCCGACGGCGAATTGCCGCGACACCAGGGAAAAATTATCCCGGGAGAAAGCGACCTGATCCTTCAATTGGTTCAGTTCGGAGGTCAGCGCCGAAAGGTTCAGGAGCGCCCTCCGGACCTCCAGATCGACCTGGTCCTTGAGAAAATTTCTTGTCATCTCCGACTGCCGGAATCTCGACTTGGCCTGGGACAATTCGGCGACGCGCCGCCCCCCTTCGAAAATCGGGATATTGAGCTTCAGCATCGCCGTTCGATCATTTTGGATTAAAAAAGAACTTTTCGGATCTTGATCGACCCAATCATAGCGCGCCTCCAGCGAGAGCGAGGGAAGGAACGCTCCCCGGGCGAATTTGACCTGCTCACGGGCGATCTCCGTTTCGATCGCCCGACTTTGAAGATCGAAGCGATTCTCGTTCGCCGTCCGTATCCATTCCTCGTCCGTTTTTTCGGAAAAGGCGCCGGACGACGGCTCCGCCAAATCGTACGGGCCTTCGATCCGGACCAGGAGGGCGAGTTGATCTTTCCCCGTCGCAAAATTGTTTTGAGCCCGAATGAGTCTCGCCTTCGCGCCCGACAATTCCGCCTCGGCGCGGAGCAGGACCGTCCGGGTCGCCTCCCCCACCCGGACCCGCTTGTCGGCGTTATTCCGATGCTCCTCCAACCGCTTGACCTCGCTTTCTTCAATGGCGACATTTTTTTGAGCCTTCAATGCCTCATAATAGGCGCGCGCCACATTGAAGAGGAGGGTCTCTCTGGTCAAATTCAGGTTGAGTTTTTGCCCCTCCCTCCCTTTTTTAGCGATCCGATAGGTCGCCATGGCGCGCCCTCCCGAATAAAGGGGCTGCTCCAACAAAACGCTGAATACATTCTCCGATTCAGGTCGCAGAACCCCGAATGGGCTGAAAAGGGGATCGGGACGCCGAAGGTAGTTATAATCCGCGCTCACCTTCGGAAGAATAAAACTCCTCGCGCGGCGCGTCTCCGACTCCGCCTGGAGCAGATCTTCGCGCGCGGTCTGAACCTGCTCATTTTGACGATCCGCAAGACGGTACGCCTCCTCCAGGGTCAGAATCCGCTCGGAAAAGGCGGGCGAGTCATGGAGCGCCAAAACAGTTCCGAGTAAAAGAGAGGAAATCAAACTGGCTTTCCGGGACATGGGTCCTCCATTTTTTATGAATTGCCGTCTTTAAAGATTCCGCTTGAATGTCCAGGTTGAAAGAACCACCATGACGATGGTAAACACGGTCAAGAAAAGGAGGTCTCCTTGAATCGCCTTCCACTCCGCTCCCTTAAATAAAATCGATTTCAGCGCATGGACCGCGTAGGTCTCCGGATTGACTTTGGAGAAGGCCCGCAGCCAATCGGGAAAACTTTCCACCGGATAGATCGCCCCGCTGGGAAAAAAGAAAATGACGTTGAGGAACCCTCCGAAAAGGCCGACGATCCGGGGATGGTCGACGCGGGAGAGGAGAACGCACATCATGCCCAACAGCCCCAGCGAGGTGAGCGCGACGACAAAAACGACCGCGGCGAAAGAGGACAGCCCCCCCGCCACCGGGACCTGCGTGATCCAAACGCCCGCCCCCAGGACAAAAAGGGAGACCAGCGTGGTGACGAAGACGCCGCTGATCAAAATACCGAGGATGATGTCCCGCTTTGTCAACGGGGTCGAAAGATACGCCTCGTGGACCCCCAAAAACCGGTCCATCACCAGATTGAACGCCCCGGTGATCATCGTCCCCATAAAAATCGCCATGATCACCGCGCCGGGAACCAGCGAGGCGTCGTAATCGACCTTCCGATAAAGCTCGACCGGGGCGAGCCGGGGCGCCTTCAGGTCGGGGCGGATCGGAACGGCGTCGATCGCCAGTTGCGCAAAGGCCTCCGAGACGACCCGTTGGAGCGTCGCGGCCGAGACCGAATCGGTATTGTCGAGCGCCAACCCGACCTGGGGCGCGGTCCCCCGCAGGACATCTTTCGAGAAGCGCGGCGGAATCACCAGCATTCCCTTCAATTTCCCGGCCCGGACCTCCCGCTCCGCCTGATCGGGATCGGAGAAGGGAACCAGCCGGACCACTTCGGGGCCCGCCTCCAGGGCGCGAAGACGGTTCATCATCCGCTCGGCGTAAGGACCCTGATCCTGATCGACCACCCCCAGGGGAAGATGTTTCAGGTTCCCTTGAAAAGAGTTCCCCAAAATCAGAAGATAGACCAGCGGAAGGAAAACGCTCGACAAGATCGCCAGCGGGTTTCTCGTAAATTTCCGAAGGTCTCTCTCGACAAAAGCCCACGCACGCACAATAAACTCCAAAAGACGTTAAACGATATTCGTTAATCGTTAAACGTGACCCCCCTCTTTGACATCCAGTGTTCCACCCTGCCCCCCTTACGAAGGGGGGAGGAAGGGGGGTTGAACGATGAATGCCCTTCACTTTCCCCATCGGCGCGGCACACCGGCCCCGACGAAAAAACTCACCTTCTGCCCCTCCTCCACCCGGATCGAGCGGCCGGTGTAGTGGATGAAGACATCCTCCAGCGTCTGCTGCTTGAGGCTGATCGACTGAACCTTCACCCCCTGTTTTTGGAGCGTCTCCATCACGGCCGGGATCGCCTGCGTCCCTTGATCGACGTAAACGTGAAGAACGTTTTCCTCCCGGACCGCCTTATGGACAAAAGAGAGCGATTCCAGGAGGCCCATCGCGGTTTCAATTCCTTCGCCTAAAGTGATCTGGAGAATATCGCTTCCCGGAATTTTCTTTTTGAGGTTTTCCGGGGAGTCCATCACCAATATCTTCCCCGCGTCGATGATGGCGATCCGGTCGCAGAGGAGGTCGGCTTCGTCCATATAATGGGTCGTCAAAAAAATGGTCAGCGCTTCGTTTTTTCGAAATTGGCGCAACAGATCCCACACCACCCGGCGCGACTGCGGATCAAGGCCGATCGTCGGCTCATCCAAAAAGAGGATCTTCGGCGTATGGATCAGTCCGCGGGCAATCTCCAGCCGCCGTCGCATCCCCCCGGAGTAGGTCGCCACCAGATCGTGGGCCCGAGCGGTTAACCCGACCCGCTCCAACAACTCACGGATCCGCTCCCGCCTCCTCTTTTCCGGAACCTGGTAATACTTTCCGTAAATATCGAGGTTTTCCCAGCCGCTTAAGTCCAGATCGGTGGTCATCGCCTGCGAGACGACCCCGATCACCTGTCGCACCGCGTCCGGCTTTTTCGCCACGTCGGATCCGTCGACCCACGCCTCCCCTTCGGTCGGCCGGATCAGACCGGTCAAAATCCGGATCAGGGTGGTCTTTCCCGCCCCATTCGGCCCCAACGAGCCGAAACACTCCCCCGCAGGAATCTCAAAGCTGATATGATCCACCGCCAGAAGGGAGCCGTAGCTTTTGACTAAATCTTTGACGACAATCGCATTCATGTTTGTATCGTTATTCGTTAAACGTTTAACGGCCCCCTCCTCTAACGGCCCCCTCCTCCCCGAAATAAATCCTTGCCCGAGCGGTCATGCCCGGCTTTAAGATTCCTTCGGGGGACAAGACTCGAACTTTAATCCGAAACGTTTTAATGTCCTGCTTTCCCCGGGTCACGTCGCGCTGGGTCGCGAATCCCCCCTCCGTCCCGACTTCGATC
>DATDON010000154.1:0-3661 GCA_035293225.1 Candidatus Manganitrophaceae bacterium | reverse complement strand
AACGGCTCCGTCAGCACGCCGGTCTTGATCGTCGAGGAAGGGGTCGTTTTCAACGGCAAGTGCGAAATGACCCGACCGGAAAGGGTGGAAGGGGTTCTTCCGTTGGAAGCGGTCGGGAAAGGAAGAGAAAGAGCGTGAACGGATCGATCGACAAGGCCGTCGCTGTCGGCAAGACCGTCGTCGTCGGAATGAGCGGGGGGATCGATTCGGCCGTCACGGCGGCGCTCCTCCAGGAGGCCGGCTGCCGGGTCATCGGCGTCACCTTGACCCTTTGGAAGGACGAGGGGGAGGACGAAAAGCGCTGGCAAGACCGCTCCTGCTGTAAGATCGGCTTGGCGCGCCATGTGGCGAAACAGCTTTCGATCCCGCATCATTCGATCGATATCCGGGAGGCGTTTCAGGCCGAAATCATCGACGATTTCTGCGACGCCTATCTGACCGGCCGGACGCCGAATCCCTGCGTCCGATGCAATGAGCGGATGAAATTCGGACGGCTCTTGTCGGCGGCGCGCGAACTCGGCGCCGATCTCCTCGCCACCGGCCATTATGCGCGGATCGAATATCAGCCGGAGCGAAACCGCCATGCCCTCTATAAAGGGGCCGACCTGAGCAAGGAGCAGAGCTACTTTCTTTATCGCCTCAATCAGGATCAGTTGGCGCATACCCTTTTTCCGCTTGGAGAAATGAGCAAGGAAAAGGTCTATGAAAAAGCGGCGGCGCTCGGGCTTCCTTATGAAGAGGTGTTGGAGAGCCAGGAGATCTGCTTCGTGACGCAAAAGGACTACCGTGTTTTTCTCTCGGAACAGCGGCCGGCCGCGCAGACCCCCGGAAAGATCGTCACCGAATCGGGAGAGGTCGTCGGCGAACACGCCGGCGTCGCCTTTTATACCGTCGGCCAACGCCGGGGATTGGGGGTGGCGCTCGGAGAGCGGATGTATGTCACCCGGCTCGACCCCGAAAAGAGGGAGGTTGTTGTCGGATCGGAAGATTCGCTTTTACAAAAGGAGTTGACGGCGGAAAATATCGTTTGGGGAGGAATCGGCCCCCCCGCGGGCCCCCTGCGGGTGAGAGGAAAGATTCGATACCGTTTCCAGGAAAAAGAGGGGACGCTCGTTCCCTTGCCCGACGGAAGGGCGCGGCTTCTCTTCGACGAACCCCAGCGCGGGATCACCCCCGGCCAGTCGGTCGTCTTCTACCAGGGAGACGAGGTGATCGGAGGGGGGATCATCCGCCGGCCTTCCCTCTCGTTAAACCTTATTTGACGGCCGCCACGATGCCGGCCTTTTTCCCGTGCCTTTCAGTCTCGGCCCAGGACGATCCGCCGCTCTCCGCCCCGCTCATCATCTTACAGCTCCCGTTGAATTGGGCGCCTTCTTCGATCTGAAGCGACGCGGTGACGACTTCCCCCGTGAAGAGCGAGGTCCGGAGAAACTGAATCATCTTCCGGGCGGTGATTTTTCCGGTGACCTTTCCCCCGACGATGACGGTGTCTCCTTCAACTTCCGAAGAGATCACCGCCCCCTCCCCGAAAATGACGCTCCCTTTGACCGTAATTTTCCCTTCCACCTTCCCGTCGATCCGGCCCGACCCTTCGAAGCGAATATCCCCTTTGATCTCGACATCCTTCCCCATATAAATGATGATTTCATCGGAAGCTTTCTTCCCGTTTTCTTCTTTTCCAAACACCGATCCCATATTCTCCTCCTGATTGAATGTGATCTTCAATGGATGAAAGTATAATCGATGATTCGGATTTGTCAAAGTCGGTTGAGGCGGCGGGGCCTTTTTCAAGAAAAGTTCTGTTCCGGAACAAAGGGGAAACTCCTAAAAATAGAGATGAAATGCCAGGAGCGCCTCGTTTAGGGTATTTTTGCGGTCGAACGTCCTGCGTCGGTTGAATTCGACCCTTACGGCAAGGTCCTTCTGCAAGGTATAGCGTTGATGAAGCGACAGCTTGACATCATGAGACCGATCACCCGCCGGGTAAGAAAGATAGGCGCCGAAGAGGTGGGCCTTCCACCGGGGGGTGATATCGGCGAGAAGGCCGGCGCCGCTCCCTCCACCGAACCGATAGTTCGGATTGAGGAAGGGGCCATATTGCCCGTCCAACTCCAGGAAGAGATAAAACATCTCTCTCCGGAGGAGGCCTGATTCCACCGCGGCCCCGGTTCCGACGTTAAAAGTAAAGAGACGGCATCCCCCTCCGCATCGTTCGGAGGGGAGGGTCTCGATCCCGGCGTTGACTTTCCAGGAAGGCTTTCTGAAGAGGGGATCGACCGGAAAGAGAGAGATCACATCGGCCAAATTTAACGAGTGAAGTTCGAGGCGGTCCCGATGGTTATAGTAGCGCAGCCGGGTATTCATCAGTTCGATCTGCGCGCCCGGCGTGTAGCCGGCGTCGTCATCCAGCAGATCGTGGTAGGCGGGTCGGATCCAGACCTCTTCGAACGGCTCCCCCTTTCGCCATCCGGTTCCCAGGCCGACCCGGGCGGTCTCATGTCCTTTTTCGGGAGGGGCGACATCGGGCCGAAAATCGATCTCCGGGGACGCCGCCTTTAAAGCGCTTCGCGCTTGCAGCAGAGCCCGACGGCTTTTTTTCTCAGATTCGGATTCGTTCTCCAGTTTGAAAGTTCGAAAACGAAGGTAGTCATAGGCGATCTCCAAAAGAAGCGCACGCCGATCGGGGGGCAATCTTTGGATCGTCTCCGATGTGATGTGGGACGGAGCGGCGATTATTTCCGAAAGAAGGCCTTTCTCCCCTTCGGTCAACAACGCGCGTCGCTGCCGTATTTGCGCGCTCCGTGAAGGACGGTAAACGATATCGGTGACCAATCCCGGGGTTTGGGTGATGGCCCGCACCGTGTCCGCCGGAATAGTCCAGCCTTTGAAGGACGCCGCAAGGCGAAGATCGGGATCGGCCGCTTCGAGAAGCGGGAGAAGCTGGTAAGAGCAGTTTTTCGTAAAGAAATAATAATCGAAGTCGGTGTTTCCCAACTCCCAGGCGTGCATCAACATCCGCTTGACCTGATCTTCCGTCAGGCGGAGATGGTATTCCCAAATGTCGCGGCTTTCCATATCGCTGTATTTCTGGACCTGCATGTAATAAGGAATGGTTGAGAAGCTTCCCTTGAACCCGCCGATAATTCCTAAGACGGCGAAAAGAACTCCGTTTTCGGTGGTGACCGTCGCCGCATAATTGACGGTGTAATCGAGGATTCGGGTCTGTTCGGTT
Organism: Candidatus Manganitrophaceae bacterium; assembly: GCA_035293225.1. Lineage (GTDB taxonomy): Bacteria > Nitrospirota > Nitrospiria > SBBL01 > Manganitrophaceae > DATDON01. Next base: position 429 of record DATDON010000154.1, on the reverse strand, counting down.
TGATCCTTCCGGTCAATCCTCAGGAGCGTATGGCCGAACATGGAGGAGGGATTATTCATATAGGCGGAGGGGAAGATCAGGGTGACCGATTTTGGGTTCAGCGCGGCGAACCATGCGTTGAATCGCTCGCACGGCTGCTCCTGCAGGCGTTCCGGGTCGAAGTTCAATTCCGATTTCAGCCAGTGATAGCGCGCGATAAAAGCGCATTGGGCCGTCTGCCGCGACGTTCCGACGGACTCCTCGCCAAAAAACTCCGCAAGGGTCGCCTCTAATTCCCTCTGCGGATCTGTTTTGCCGTGGGGATCGAGAAAAAAAGAGGCGCCGTCGGCGTCGCTGGATCCCCCGAAAAGCCCATCTTCGTAATGAAGCAGGAGCCGCCAGTATCGCTTTTCGGCAAGGCCTTTTTGAATCGACTGCTGGATCAGTTCG
>DATDON010000153.1:0-2855 GCA_035293225.1 Candidatus Manganitrophaceae bacterium | reverse complement strand
GCTTGATCCCAAGGGCGCGTGGCAATCTCAGCGCAAGAGTGCGAGATTGCTTCACTTCGTTCGCAATGACAGCTTTCTATCTCTGTTCTTGGCTTGACATGGGTTGACAAAGGGCCTTGACAGCCTGCCGGTTTTAGTGTTAAATTCCCTGGTTCTTTATCGGGTTCGCGCTCCCCGCGGTGGATCAAAGGCTTCCGGCAATGGGTGAAGAGGGGGACCAGTTTCAACGATGGCGTCAGATCATGTTGCTCTCCGCCATCCCGATGGTCTTGGTCGCCGGCCCGCTGGTCGGATTTTTCGTGGGGGACTTCTTAGATCGGAAAATGGGAACGGCGCCCTGGCTGATGATTCTCTTCTTGATTTTGGGCGCCTTTTCGAGCGTGAAACAGGTTATGCGCCTTTTGGCGAAGGCGATGGGGCCGTTGAAATGAGCCGATCTTTTTTAAAAGGGTGGATCATGGGGAGCGCCGTTTCGATTCTCTCCTTTTTTCTTTTTTTTCAGTGGAGCGGGCGCCCTTCTCTCGGGTGGGGGCTTCTCATCGGCGGGGTTTGGAGCCTTTCGAATATTTTTCTTTTGAAGCGATTGGCCGCGCTCCTGTTCCATTCGGGCGAGAAATCGATCTTGCTCATCGCGCTCTTTTTGTTTTTGAAATTTCCGGTTTTATACGGCGGAGGTTTTCTGCTTCTCTGGTTTCTCCCCGTTTCCCTCTGGGGGGCGTTCGTCGGTTTTACCCTCCCGTTCGCGTTTGTGTTTCTTCAAGCGGTGTATCTCGCGGCGGGGGGGCTTGCCGGCTCTCCCTCTCGGATCGGAGAAGAAAAGGTTTTTAGATAAGGAAGAGGTATGGCGGAACCGACGGCCCAGGAAAGCAGTTTAGAAGCGGCGAATATTCTTTCCCTCATTCGGGAAGCGATCGGAGAGGGGCCGGTCAGCGACTTTTTGCATCACTACGAGAACGTTATTTTCTCGTTCCTCATCGTCTGCATTCTCATCGGCCTGACCCTTTTCGCCACCCGGCGGAGGGATCTCGTTCCCGGAAAGGCCCAAAACTTCGCGGAATGGGTTGTGGAGGGCCTGCGTGATTTTATTTCGGGCATCCTGGGGCCGCAGGGGAAGGGGTATATCCCTTTTCTAGGGACCCTCTTCGTTTACATCTTCACCATGAATATGTTCGGGCTGATTCCGGGGATGAAGTCCCCCACCTCCAGTTTAAACACGACGGTCGCCTTGGCGATCACCGTTTTTGTGACGGTCCAATATACCGGAATCCGGAAATTGGGGGTCGCGGGATATATCGACCATCTTCTGGGCCGGCCCCGCGACCTGGTCGGATACCTCCTCATTCCGATGATGCTCCCTTTGAATCTGATCCTGGAGGTCTTTCTTCCGCCGGTCAGTTTGTCGCTCCGTCTCTTCGGGAATATCTTCGGAGAGGATTCGCTGATCGCCGCGTTCGTGATCCTGGGATCGGTCTCGTTGGCCTTTATCGGAAGCCCGATCGGCCTTCCGCTCCAGTTGCCGTTTCTATTTCTCTCGGTCCTGCTCGGGACGATTCAAGCTTTGATTTTCAGTCTGTTGGCGACGGTTTATATCTTAATGGTCTTTCCACATGAAGAGGAACATCACCAAGAGAAGCATTAGTTCAATCTGAGTCACATCACAGAAAGGAGACTAGACGTGTCATTTGCGATTGCGTTGGCGTTTGCGTTACCGTTGGGTGTCGGCATTGCGGCGATGGGGTGCGGCATCGGTTTAGGGATGGCGGTTCGGGGGGGGCTTGAGGCGATCGGCCGCCAACCGGAGGCCTCCGGAAAAATTCAGGTCGCCATGATCATCGGCGCGGCGTTTATCGAAGCGCTCACCATTTACGCCCTTCTGGTGGTCTTTCTTTTCATGGGCAAGGTGGCGTAAAGGGGGCCGGATCAAGCGATGAATCTTCAAATTCAGCAGATCATCACCCAGGTCTTGGGGTTTTTAATCCTCTTTTGGGTTCTCAAGAAATTCGCCTGGGGTCGCCTCACGGCGGTTCTGGAAGAGCGGCGGTCAAAGATTCTCGGCGAGCTTCAAGAGATCGAGAAGGGGAAAGAAGCGTTGGCGCAGATGAAAAGGGAGTATGAAGCGAAGTTCGCCGAAATCGAGAGTCAGGCCCGGCTGAAAGTTCAAGAAGCGGTGAGCGCCGGGCAACGGGCGGCGAAAGAGATCGCAGACGCGGCGCGTGAGGAAGCCCATCAAATCTTGGAGAAGGCGAAGCAGAACATCGACCGGGAGATGAGCAAAGCGAAGGTCCAGCTTCGGGAGGAGATCGCTTCCTTGGCGATCGCGGCCGCCGAAAAGATCGTCCGGCAGGAGATCGACGCGCAAAAGAACAAAAAGCTCGTCTTGCAGTATATCGATGAGGTGAAAGGGGTCTCATGAAAAGCGAGGTGGTGGCGGAGCGCTACGCGCAGGCTCTTTTAGAGGCCGCCCAAAAAGAGCGCCGGACGGAGACCGTGTTGGATCAGATCGACTCCTTTCAAAAAGCGGCCTCAGGCCTTCCCCTCCACCGTTTTTGGGAAAACCCCCGCATCTCGCTGGAGACGAAGGAGACCTTAATCGGCCGAATCTTCGATGGAGAGGCCGATCCCCTTTTGAGCCGGTTCGTCCGCCTCCTCTTGAGAAAAGGGCGGATCAGTTATTTGGGAGATGTCCTTAACGCCTATCAAAAGCTTTACGACGCCGCCCGGGGCGTTCTCAGGGGGAGGCTGACCGTCGCTTATCCCTTGGAATCCGAGATCGTGGATCGCCTGAAGTCCCGGTTGGAGTCTCAATTTAACCGCACACTGGAATTGACCTATTCTGAAAACCCCAAAATAATAGG
>DATDON010000152.1:0-8891 GCA_035293225.1 Candidatus Manganitrophaceae bacterium | reverse complement strand
CTCTTCAAGATTGCGATGAGGCGCCCCGCTCCGATAGACCGGCGCCAACATCAAGAATCCCACCGATTCTCCCTGTTCGTTCAAAAAGGAGATCGGTCCGGTGGCGGTCGGCTCGCCGGTGTCCCGCGCCCGTTCCGCCGCCTGGCGGCGCATCGATTCGCTGCCGATGTCGAAACCGAGGAGACCCCGCGGCTCGTCGTAATCGACGACCAAATAGTCCGTCCTTTCCCCCGCGGGGCGAATCTTTCTCGCGCGCGCGGAAGCGTACTCGTTGGGCCGGTTCTCGTACGCCCCCTTATCGGCATTTCGCAGATAACGTATGAAGGAGGCGCCTTCTATCCCCGGATAGCGTTTTAGCAGTCCGAGCGATTCAATATAGGTCTTCCATTCTTCGCGGGAGATATTGTCTTGAACGGCGAAGAGGCTTTGCATTCCATAGAGCGCGTCGATATAGGCTTGAATATGCCGTTGAATCGCCACCTCCGCGTCCCGAGTTTCCTCGTAGAACAACACCTTCGCGTTGCTCTCCACCATGCGCGTTGTATACCGAAAAGCAATAAGCGCCAGGATAAATGTCAATGCCATGACCGCGAAAGCGGCCGGCGCTTTGAATAGATTGGACATAAACCATTTAAGAGGCGGCGGGGTCAAGGTCGCTTTTCCTTGTATTTAGAAACTTCTTGAGTTAGAACGCGCTTGAGGGATTACACTAAGTATACCATAGGAAAATCGGGCGCAGCTGGAGCGGGCCGGCCGGGTCCACGCGGTCAGGAAGAAAGATTCTAGGCTTTTTTCACGGAGGTTGTTTCGCTTTTCTTTAAAACTTCCTCGACGAGCGTTCGGTGGGCTTCGCAGCCGACCACCTCTTTCACCTGTTTCGGGTGAGGGGGATGGTGGGGAAGGAGAAAATTTTCTTTGAGGCGGAGAAGGCGGTTGAGCGATTCGTTGAGGCGCTCCTCGGAAATGACTTTTTTCTCGACGGCGTGGGTGAGGGCCTCCATGACGGCGAGCTGCTGGTCGGGGGAGTGGCAGACCAAAATGAGGTCCGAGCCCGCCTGAATCGCCTTCACGGCGGCTTCCGGCGCGGGATAATTTTCGGCGATCGCCTTCATTTCGAGATCGTCGGTCACCACCACCCCGTCGAAATGGAGGGTTTTTCTCAAGAGACCGCCGATGATTTTTTTGGAAAGGGAGGCGGGATTTTTATCGTCAAGGTGGCTGTAGAGGACATGAGCCGTCATGACGCAGGAGAGGCGGTTATCGATCGTGTGCATGAAAGGCCTCAGTTCGACGTCGGTCAGCCTGTCCGCGGAGTGGTCGACGCGGGGGAGGATTTTGTGCGAGTCGGCGTCGGTGTCCCCGTGGCCGGGATAGTGTTTCCCGCAGGCGATCACCTTTTGATCTTGCATCCCCACGATCATCGCCAGGCCATGCTTGGAGACGAGGGTCGGGCTTTTTCCGAACGACCGGTCGCCGATCACCGGATTGCTCGGGTTCGTATCGACATCGAGGACCGGCGCGAAGTTCATATTGATTCCGACGGCGAGCATCTCTTTCGCCATCGCCTCGGCGCAGCTATAGGTCAGCGTTACCGAATCACATTGACCCAAGGCCCTGGCGGAAGGGAACTGGGTGAAGGGAGGGGCCAGACGGGAGACCTTCCCTCCTTCCTGGTCGACGGCGATCAACAGGGGGGCGTCGGGAGCGAGTTTTTGAAGCGATTCGGTCAGTTTCGCGCATTGCGCCGGGTCTTTGATGTTGCGGGAGAAGAGGACCACCCCTCCGATATGATGTTTTTTGATGAGTTCTTGAATTTCTTTGGAAGGGGCGCCTCCATGAAACCCCGCCATGAGGAGTTGTCCGATCTTATTGACCCGTTTCATTTTCTTCAAACCTCCGCTGTTTGTTTCGATTTTCCTGTTTGGCCCCGCTGATTCTTGGCCGCATTGATCAAGTACTGAACTAAAAGGCGAAGACCGACGCCGGTCGCCCCCTTGGGGATATAAGGACGGGGCCCCTCCCCGTTCCACGACGTTCCGGCGATGTCAAGATGGACCCACGGCGTCTCGCCGACGAACTGCTTCAGAAAGAGGGCGGCGGTAATCGTTCCCCCCGGACGGCCGCCGGTATTTTTCAGGTCGGCGATCTCGCTTTTGATCTGATCGAGGTATTCGTCCCAAAGGGGGAGGGGCCAGACCCGCTCCCCGGTCTGATCGCTCGCCTTTTGAATCTGGGCGGCGAGGCCCGGGTCGTTCCCCAAGAGGGCGATCGCATGATGGCCCAGGGCGACGACGCAGGCGCCGGTGAGGGTCGCCAGATCGATCATCGCGGCCGGTTGGTAGCGGGCGGCGTAGGCCAAGGCGTCGGCGAGGCAGAGCCTCCCCTCCGCGTCGGTGTTGATCACCTCCACCGTTTTACCGGAAAGGGTTTTGACCACATCTCCGGGATGGAGGGCGGTTCCGCTCGGCATGTTGTCGGTCGCCGGAAGGATGCCGACGATATTGATCGGAAGCTTCAACTGCGCCGCCACCTTCATCACCCCCAGCACGGTCGCCCCGCCGGTCATGTCGTATTTCATCTGTTCCATGTTGTCGGCCGGCTTGAGGGATATCCCGCCGGAGTCGAACGTCACCGATTTTCCGACGAGGGCGATCGGCCTCCCTTTTCGCCTTCCCCCCTCATATTCCAAGACGATGAATTTCGGCGGCTCGACCGTCCCCCGGGCGACGCCGAGAAAAGCCCCCATCCCGAGCCGTTCCATCTCGGCGCGGTCGAGAACCTCGACATGAAGATGATGCTCCGCGCCGATCCGCTTCGCCTCTTCCGCCAGGCGGCTGGGAGTCACGACGTTGGAAGGGTTGTTGCAAAGATCGCGGACATAATTGGCCGCTTCGGCGATGCGCTGTCCGCGCAGGGCGCCCGCCTGAAGATCGGAAAACTTCTTGGGATCGGGGTCGACCAAGACGGCCTCTTTCACCTCTTTGGGAAGGGCCTGACGATCCGTTTTGTAGATTTGGAATTGGTAAAGGCCCAGGAGGATTCCCTCCACCATCGCCTGCGCCGCGTCACGGGGCGATAGACGGGGAAGGTCCTTTCCAAGAATGGAGGCGGAGAATCGGGAGAGCCCGATCTCGCGGACCTGAGTCGCCGCGCGGCCCATCCCTTGGCGGAGTCGGTCCAATGTCATCTCGGCCCGTTTTCCGAGCCCCAATAAGAGAAGACGAGGGGTCTTTATCCGCCGGCCTGTCCTTAAAACGGCCGTTTGCAAAAATTTTCCGGTGAACTCTTCCGACCGGATCAGGTCGCGAATCTGCGCGCCGATCATCCGATCGATCGCGGCCGATTCGGCGGCGAGGGGCTCCCCTTCATAATGGCCGAGGATCAGGATCTCCCCTTCCTCTTTCGACAAAGAGCCCCGCTTAACCTTAATCTCCATCCAACCTCCGAACGATACCCATTAAACCCCTCTCATTTGGGGGTCCCAGATATACTTGTGGATCTGCAGTTGAAGACGGACCGGAAGCCGATCTTCCAGAACCCATTCCGCCAATTGGCGGGGCTCCATCAATCCAAAAGCCGGAGAGAAGAGGATGGTTCTTTCCAGAAGGAGAGGGTATCGGCCCAGGACCTCTTTTGACCAATCGTAGTCGCTCCGGTCGGCGATCACGAATTTGACCTCGTCCTCTTTTTTGAGATGTCGAATATTTTCCCAATGGATGGCGTGGCTCATCCGGCTTCCCGGACACTTAATATCCATAATGACCACCGCCCGCCGGTCGATTTTATCGATCGGAAGGCTTCCGCTTGTTTCGATGAGGAGACGATACCCTTCATCAAGCAACCTTTTCATGAGGAGATAAACTTCTTCCTGAAGGAGCGGTTCTCCTCCGGTGATCTCGACGCAGCCGCAGCCGAAACCGCGAATTTCTTCCAACACCGAATCGATCGATCGCTCTTCCCCCTCGTAAAAGGCGTATGAGGTGTCGCACCATCCGCACCGGAGATTACAACCGGAGGTCCGGACAAAAACACAAGGGAGTCCGGCGTAGCTGGACTCCCCCTGAATGCTCTTAAAAATTTCGTTGATCTTCATCCCGCCTGTTTTTCTTCAAAAACAAAAAAAGATGAAAAATGTCCTTTGCGCCGGTCTCTTTGACGCCGGTCCTTGAGACGCCGCTGCTCATGCCGGAGGTCCAGCCCGGCGATGGGAAGATCATTGACTCGGCGTTCGGGACCATAGCCGCGGATCAATTGTCGACGCTCTCTCTTTCGCTGTTCCATCGTGCTCCCTAAAATTGTAGGAAGTTTAACAGGTTGCCGTAATAAATTCAAGTTATGGGGGAATGGAGGTCGTGTCGCTGATTTGATTTTGATGTTGTCGGTTGGGTCTATCGTCGGGGCGCAATAGATTGCGCCCTTATGAGGGGAGGAGATATCCTCCCCCACCCTTCCAAAACAGATTCGAATGGTTCGGATCGGATGGTTTTTTGTTTAATCCTGTGATCGAAATGAGGGCATTACCGGGGATGGATCGAATCGGCATGAAAAATGAAAAATAAAGAGGCGGAGAACGGCCGCAGAAGGCGCGTGAAGCGTCATCTTGAGGAAATTTATACTATGGAGGGAAGGTTACGAAGGGGTTGACGTCAGCCGCAGCGCCTTAAGGCGTTTTTTTCGGGCTTCTTTCTGTTTTCTTTTCCGTTTGACTGAAGGTTTTTCATAAAAACTTCTTCGTTTCAGCTCTTTGAGGAGGCCTTCCTTTGCCAACTGTCGTTTCAGGGCCTTCAACGCTTTTTCTATTTGGTTTTCGTAGACTTTGATCAAACAGCTCTCCTTTTCTCGGTAAATTTTCTTTTAAACGGGTTTATAAAAATGTAAATGAAAAGCCCCCAGTCTTCGAAGCGCTCTGGGGGCGAGCAAGCCGGGAGAATAGAAGACCACATTATCCTGTATTTTTTAACAATTGTCAAGCGAAAAACAGGGCGATGAAGAACGGATGGGAGAGGGGGCTGCCCCTCCCGTCGGCGGCCGTGGGGCGCCCCTCCTTTTTTGACAACCCATTCCTAAAGACGTATAATCCCAACGCTGATTTTAAATCAAACGGGGGATGGATGAGGATCCTTTATATCATGTCGGCGGTGATCGCTCTTTTTTCGATCGCATATCGTCTTTATGGCCGTTTCTTGCGGAGTGAATTTAAGGTAGACAACGAGCGGACGACCCCTGCTCGCCAGGTTAATGACGGGGTCGATTACGTCCCGACCCGGTTGCCGATCCTGTTGGCCCAACATTTTTCTTCCATCGCCGCGGCCGGACCGATCGTCGGTCCCATCCTGGCGGCGCTTTGGTTCGGTTGGCTCCCGGCCCTTCTCTGGATCGTTCTGGGAAATATCTTTATCGGCGCCGCGCATGATTTCGCCAACCTCATGGCCTCCGTTCGACATAAGGCCCGCTCAATCGCCGAAGTGGTGAAAGAAAATATGAGCCAGAAGGCCTACTTCCTTTTTCTCCTTTTTATCTGGCTCTCTCTCATCTACGTCATCGTCGCCTTTACCGACCTGACCGCCTCGACCTTTCTTTCCGAAACGTACGGCGCCGGCGTGGCGAGCTCCTCTTTTCTTTATCTCCTTCTTTCGGTCTTATTGGGACTGGCGATTACCCGAGGACGCTTTTCCCTGGGGAGCGCCACGGCGCTCGCCCTCCCCCTCCTGCTCCTCATCATCTGGGGGGGACAAAAAATTCCGCTCTCTCTTCCCGGCTGGATCGCCTCCAATCCGGCCAAAGGGTGGGACGTCATCATCCTGACCTATTGCTTTTTCGCCTCGATCCTTCCTCTCTGGATTCTTCTCCAGCCGCGTGGATACCTGGGGGGCTACTTTCTTTACGCGTCTCTGCTGGTCGGAATCGCCGGCCTCTTATTCGGCGGTTTCAAGGCGGAGTATCCCGCTTTTATCGGGTTTCAAAATCCTAAAGGGGCGCCGCTCTTCCCGATCTTATTCATCACCGTCGCTTGCGGGGCCTGCTCGGGATTTCATGGGCTGGTCTGCAGCGGAACCTCGTCCAAGCAATTGGAGAAAGAGGGAGACGCCCAGCCGATCGGCTACGGCGGGATGCTGCTGGAGGGAATGGTCGCCGTCATCGCGCTCGCCACCGTGATGATGATCCCGCTAGGGGATGAATCCCTTCGGAGAGGCCCCACCGAAATTTACGCCGGCGGCCTGGCCCGGTTCGCGAATCTCCTCGGCGTCCCGATGGAGGTCGCGATCAGCTTCGGACTGCTCGCTTTCGCGACCTTTGTCTACGACACCCTCGACGTCGCGACCCGGCTCGGGAGATATATCTTTCAGGAATTGACCGGCTGGCAAAGCCGGAGCGGACGGATCGGGGCGACGTTCGCCACGCTGGCCCTCCCCCTCTTTTTTTTGATGACCACGCAGGAGGCGGCCTATCTGAAATTTTGGCCGATCTTCGGCGCGAGCAACCAGCTCCTGGCCGCCCTCAGCCTCCTTGGCATTTCGGTCTGGCTGGTGAAAAGCGGGCGAAATCCGGTCTATACCCTTCTTCCGATGGTTTTTGTTCTCATCATGACCCTCTGGGCGTTGGGGCTTTTTATCAAGCCGTGGTTTGACGGGATCGCCTCCGGTTCCTTCCGGCCCGATCTCATCGGGATGGTCGCCTTGATCCTGATCGGCATTGCGGTTCTCTTGCTGGTCGAGGGGTATCAAATTATGATCCGCCAAAAAGTTTCCAAGCGGCCGGCAGCCTCTCCTTTGTAAAAAGAGGAGAGGCCGCCGGGTTGGATCGGTTCGGGGACGCGTTCTGGAACGATCAAAAACTGACATTCATCATGACAAAGGCCCAGTCGGGATTCGCCCCAGGCTGAACTCGGCCGAGAAGCTCCATCCCTTTTTCGGAGAAGAGCTTAGAATAGCCGATCATCACGGAGGTCACTTTATTCGTCTGGGCCAGAAACGTGATGTCAACCTCTTTCCCCAAGTCCCGCTCCCCGGCGATCTCCTTCTGCAAGGAGAAGACGTGGCCGTCCATCGCGAATCCTGCTTTCTCCCAAGGGGTCAGATGGACCCGGAAGAAAGCGTCCCGGAGCCCTCTCCCTTGCGTGTCGGCGGGGATGGCGACAAAATAGTCCATCTGGCCGTAGTAGAGATGATTGGTCGCGTAAAGGGTATCGAAGGCTTTATAATCTCCCGTCGTGACATCTTCATCCCCCGACAGCGATTCCCATCCGAGAAGAATCATCGGTTTTAAAGGCGCGTCGAAGCGGTACCCGAGACGGAGGGCGTAAAGCGACGCGTCGATCTCTTGCGCCGCGCTCCGATCTCCCCATTGTCTGTAATATTCAGCCCGCCAGATGGGGCCGACGTGGGGAGAAATAAAAGCGAGGGGCAGGGAGACCGGAGAGCGTTCAATTTTAATCCCGGCGGTGTATCGATTAGAGTCGGGAAGGCCCGCCAACTTCCGATCATTTATAAGGGTCACTTCGGTGAGGCTCATCGGGAGAAGGGGAGAACCGAAATGAATCCCCAATAGATCGGTGTCGGCGTCTTTATCTCCTGCCGGGAGTGGGCCGGTCTCTTTTTCTCCGGCCAGACGAAAACCGAACAGGGAGAGGGTTCCGGCGCTGGGGGCCGCAAAGCTCAGAAGCGCGCCTTCAAACGATCGCGCCCTCTGGCTCCAGTCAAAGTTTCCGATCAGGCGATGGCCTCCCAAGATATATTCAAACCGACCGAGACGAAGGGCCAGCGGAACCCCCCCTATCTTTGTGAAGTCCACGTAAGCCTGATGAAGGGTGAGGTCGCCTACGCCGGTTCCCACGCCGGTGGAGGGATCGGTCTGGACGGAGCTCTGGGCCACATCGACCGCCGCCCCGGTCTCCCCGTTCCCGAAGACCCCCACCTTTTGCGGCTGAAGGAAAAATGAGACCCCTTCGATGATCGTGACGTCGACGTTCAGTCGGAAGCGATAATTGGTAAAAAAATCGTTCTCATTCGACGGGGGGGCCGGAAACGATTGATACCGGATTCTTCCCTGCCCGCCGATATGGATGCGCTCTGCGGCGGTCGTGATCGGTCCCGCCGGTAAATCTTCCGCGTAGAGCGGCGTGAAACAGGCCAAAAAGAATAAACTGCTTTTAAAAATAACGACGATCCGCTTTTTCATCATTCCTCCGGTTGATTTATATTGTGGGTGTCGCCTCCAAGGTTTGGGGCGCTCTCTCGCCTCGGCCATATAGAAATTCCAAAATCTCCTGGCGTAATTGCCGCCATTCAGGCAGATGGGCCACCTCCACGCGGGACCGCGGACGGGGGATGGGAATTGCCTTGATCTCGCCGACCGTCGCCGAGGGCCCCTGCGTCATCATAATGACCCGGTCCGATAGGAGGATCGCCTCATCGACATCGTGGGTCACCATCAGAACGGTGGTTCCGAATTTTTCCCACAATCGCAGCAACTCATCCTGCAGATGTCCTCGGGACAACGCGTCCAACGCGCCGAAAGGCTCATCCAACAGCAATACCTTCGGCCGAATCGATAACGCCCGGGCGATCCCGACCCTCTGCCGCATCCCGCCGGAGAGTTCGGCGGGGCGCTTCCGGGCGGCGTCCGACAGGCCGACCATGTTGAGGAAGTGATCCGTACGAACGATTCGTTCCGTCCGATTCATTTCCGGAAAGACCGCCTCGACCGCCAGCGCAATATTTTCAGCGCAGGTGAGCCAGGGTAGGAGGGCATGATTTTGGAAAACCACCCCTCGATCGGGGCCCGGCCCGTCGATTTCTTTCCCGTCCAAGACGACCCCCCCTTCCGTGGGCGAGGTCAGCCCGGCGACAATCGAAAGAAGGGTGCTCTTGCCGCAACCGGAGTGCCCGATG
>DATDON010000151.1:0-2931 GCA_035293225.1 Candidatus Manganitrophaceae bacterium | reverse complement strand
CCGATCTTCCCGAAAGGGAAGGAATGGCGGGAAATCATCCGGCTCAGAGACGCCGCAAAGGCCGAAATCTCCCGTCATTGCGGGGAGCCCCCATTATACGTCGTGGCGGCCGACATTCCATCGGAATAAAATTGAAGGAATTTTCATGGTTTTCGTTCTTCCTCAAACCATTCTCGGGAGGTCATGGTTTTCGTTCTTCCGAAAACCATTCCCATAAGGTCAAAACCATTCCCGGGAGGTCATGGTGGGATTCTCCCGGACGCCGAACGGTTCTCCCTCAGAATGGCCGCCACCTCCTCATCGGAGACCTGCCTGAATTCTTCAAAAAACTGGCCGACCGCGTAAAAATCTGCCGGGACCTCCAGGCAGACGACTTCGTCCGACAGTTTCTTGATCTCTTGCAGGCTTTCATAAGGCGCCACCGCCATCGAGGCGATCAGCCTTTTCGGCCGCCTCACCCTGACGGCTCGCAGCGCGGCGATCATGCTCGCCCCGGTGGCCACCCCGTTGTCCACGACGATGACGATCCGATCGATCGGGCTGATCGGCGGATGGATGGGGGTCAACAAGGCGCGCCGCCGCCGCAACGCCTCCACCTGGGTCTCCTTCTCCTCCGCGATATACGCCTCATCGACGCCCGGAGCGCGCGCGTATTTGCCGAGGTAGACGTGCCCGGTCTCATCCACCGAGCCGATCGCAAGCTCCGGCTGATACGGCGCCCTCAGCTTGTGAACCAGCGCCACATCGAGATCCCCCTCCAGGAAATCGGCGATGATCTTCGCCATCGGCACGGCCCCCCGCGGAATCCCTAAAATCAACGGGTTTTGCCCTTTGTATTGGACTAATTTCTCGGCCAACAGGCGCGCCGCCTCTTCCCGATTCTTAAAAGGCATCCAAGCGCCCTCCTTTATGTTTTGCTCGCCGTTTTAGCCACAAAAGAGCTGAATTGGCGCCGTACATCTTTACTGTCGCATCCCGGACACTGGACCGTCGCCCCCCTCTCCATCTCCGAAAGGCTTATGGCGATGATAAAAAGCTTTTCGCAATTACGGCATTTATACTCATAAAGCGGCATCTTGGTTTCTCCTCACTTTCCCCCGGCTCAGGGTACCCTCCCTGCGCCGATCCGGCGCTTCAAGCCGGGTCGTGCGCTTCCTTTTTTATCGTGAGACAATCGGGGGAGAAAGACAATCCCCCAAAAGAGGTATTGAGGAGCTCCGTTTACGCAAGATCGGTCCGGCGCCCCGATCCGGTCATCAGATCGACTCCGACTGATCTTCCCGGCCGCATCCGGCCCCTCCCTTAAAACGTTTCATCCGGAAGATCTCTTCCCGTTCGCGCTCGTCCAAGGCGATGCGGATATTCCGTATCCGGCGTTCCAATTCCGGAAGGATCGCTCCGGTTAGCGCGTTCATCCTCCGGGTCGTTTTCCGAATTTCGCCCCCTATCTTTTTAAGCCGCGCATCGACCGAGATCATTTTCAAGGCGGCGTCCAGCGCCTCTTCGAAGCGCCGGGCGGCCGTGTTGGTATGGCTTGAAACACCGGAGAGGGAATAGCCGCGGGCGTCGGAGGAGCGGATCACCGTCTGATACCGGATATCCGGAAACCGAACGCCCCAGACGTTTTTTTCCGTCACCTCCGCCGGGATGTCGCGGCGGGCGGCGAAGGCGGCTGATTCGACCGCGGCGCGGCCGTCCAGGCCGAGGCCGACCGCCAAGGCGTCCATCGCCCCCTCCAGCGTCTCCTGAAAAACCCCCCGGGACGTGATCGCCTGATCCATCACGACAAAGAATTCCCGGACCAGCGCCTCCCGCTTGCTTCGAAGAAGCTCCACCCCTTTCCGGGTCGACGCGGCCTTCTCCTTCAAAATGAGGAGGCTCATCCGTGTAGCGCTGACGTTCTCCATGACATTCTCCGCGCGATCCCGCGGCCCGCCGGGGCGCCATGATTCGTTTAATCGGAAAAGAGCCGCTCAGGCCGGCCGATCCTTTTCTCCCACCGGGAGGCGCCTCTGTATATACTCTTTAGGTATTCTCGTCAGCCGCTCTTTCGGCAGGAGGCCCAAGAGCCTCCAGCCGATCTCCAGCGTCTCTTCCAAAGACCGCCTCTCATCGCCTTGATGGACGAACTCCCGTTCAAACGCGTCGGCGAAATGAAGAAGCGATCTGTCCGACTCCGTCAATCCCTCCCCTCCCACGATCGCCTCCAGCCGCCTCAACTCCCTCCCCTGCGCGTAAAAAGCGTAGAGCTGGTCGGCGACGCTCCGGTGATCTCCCCGCGTCTTCCCCTCGCCGACGCCGAGGTTCATCAGCCTCGAAAGGGAGGGAAGGACGTCGATCGGGGGATAAACGCCCTTCCGGAGCAGATCGCGGGAGAGGACGATTTGCCCCTCGGTGATGTATCCGGTCAGATCGGGAACCGGATGGGTGATGTCGTCGTCCGGCATCGTCAGGATGGGAATTTGCGTCACGGAGCCGGCCCGGCCCTTGATCCGCCCGGCCCGCTCGTAAAGGGACGCCAGATCGGTATACATGTAACCGGGATAACTCCGGCGGCCGGGAATCTCTCCCCGGGCGGCGCCGATGTCCCGGAGCGCCTCGCAGTAATGGGTCATGTCGGTGAGGATGACCAGAACGTGAAGATGAAGGCTGAAGGCGAGGTATTCCGCGGCGGTGAGGGCGAAGCGGGGGGTGAGGAGCCGTTCGATCATCGGGTCGTCCGCCAGGTTGAGATAGACCACCGTCCGCTCCGACACGCCGCTCCGCTCAAACTCTTCCAAAAAGAAGGCCGCCTCCCGGTAGGGAATCCCCATCGCGGCGAACACCACGGCGAATTTGTCGGAGGGAAGCGACCCCTCCCCTCCACCGGCGGGGCCGGATGGAGCCTCCCCCTCCCACCGCTCGCCTTCGCTCGCCGGGAGAGGGAATTTC
>DATDON010000150.1:0-7669 GCA_035293225.1 Candidatus Manganitrophaceae bacterium | reverse complement strand
GATATCCTGAATCGCCCGCCGCCCGGAAGCGTACTCTTTTGTGAGATGGTCTATCTTGATCATTTCGGAAGCGGTTCGGGGCGCGTATAGGTTCCTGATTTACCGCCACTCTTTGTCAACAATCCGATCTGGCCGAAGCTGATTCCCTTGTCGATCGCCTTGCACATGTCGTAAATCGTCAACGCGGTCACGCAGACGGCGGTCACTGCCTCCATCTCCACCCCCGTTTGGCCGGATGTCTTGACCGTGGCGTGGATCTCGATGGCGGCAAGCGATTCTCCCTTTTTAGGAGGATGGATCTCAAAATGGATGTCAACGCTTGTAATCAAAAGGGGATGACACATCGGGATCAGGTCGGGCGTTCTCTTCGCCCCCATCACCCCCGCCACCTGGGCGACCGCCAGAACGTCTCCTTTGGAAATTTGCCCCGCTTGGATTCGCTCCAAGGTTTCCGGTTTCATGAAAACCATTCCGGTGGCGAGGGCGGTCCGATGCGTATCCGCCTTCCCGGAAACATCGACCATCCTCGCCCGTCCATCTTTATTAAAATGCGTTAATTCGGCTTCAGTCATGTTTGTCGCTCCTAACGGTGATCGAAGAGAAAAGAATCAAAAAAACTGGCGACAGTCTAGCACAGGATCATCGACGTGTCAACAAAAGACGCCGAAAAAAGGGATGCGCATTGGGAAGCGCCTGGGCCGATTCCCTCTCCCTCATCTCTTTGATATTCCGGAAGACGATCCCCTCCGACATTGCTGTGATATGTTTGATATTTCAAGCCGATCGCCGCGCCCCGGAGGCGCAGGCTCCTCCTCGCCGGCTTTAAAAAAGCCTTTCCGAGAAATAATCCGATGTTATTCATGACACAACAAATTTCTTGACAGAAAAAGCTAAAACGGGTATAGTCTCCCTACATTTTCTTTGGAGCGATTTGATATGGTAAAAGTAAGGTTTTTTGCGGTCCTCAAAAAAATTGTCGGAAAAGAAGAAATGGTCTTAAATGTCGAAAAAGGGACCACGTTGGAACAGTTTCTCAAGAAACTGGAGGGGGAGCTTCCGCCGCTGAAGGATCTCCTTCAAGAAGGAAAAATTTTAATATCCGTCAACCAGGAAGTGGTTCAAAAACATTGTCTGATTCAAAACGGAGATGAGATCGCGTTTCTCCCCCCATTCGCCGGGGGATCATAAAAGTTCTCCAAACAAACCGAATCAGAAAGGATATCAAAATGCAATCACAAAAATCGCAACTTTCAGAGCGCATTCGGATTCAGGTCGAAGATTTCAGCGTTGAAGAGGAAACATTAAAGATCAGAAACAGCTCCAAAAGGATCGGCGGGATCGTCACTTTTCTAGGGACCGCCCGAGACTTTTCAAAAGGCCGGGATATCCATAAGATCGATTTTGAATTCTATCCCGGTATGGCTGAGAAGCGGCTGGCGGAAATCCGAGAGCAGGCGTTGAAGGATTACGATATCATTGAAGTCAGCATCATTCACCGAGTCGGCGAAATTCCCATCGGCGAGAATATCGTGTTGATCGTGGTGGGGGCGGAGCACCGGAAAGACGCCTTTAAAGCCTGCTCCTGGTGCATCGACGAGCTCAAAAGAATCACACCGATTTGGAAGAAAGAGACCACCCCTCAAGGGGAGGTTTGGGTCGAAGAACACCCCTAAATTCGGGGTTCAGGGACGCCGGAGGTCATCGGTGTCGGTTTCAGACTCCCGCTTTCCCCCCTCGTCGAAAAGGCCCAATTGGATCAGTTCCTCCCCGCTGAAGGGAATCGGATAGTCTCCTGAAAAGCAGGCCGTGCAAAAATGGTCGTTTTTCCCGGACTCCGAGTCATAGACCGCCCGAAACATCCCCTCCATCGAAAGGTACTCCAAGCTGTCGGCCGTGATATATTTGCAAATTTCTTCGACATCGTGGCTTGAAGCGACCAGCTCCTGCCGCGTCGGCGTATCGATTCCGTAAAAACAGGGGGAAATGATCGGAGGAGAGCTGATCCGGACATGGACCTCCCGCGCGCCGGCGGCTCGGATCATCTTGACGATCTTTCGACTGGTCGTTCCCCTCACAATCGAATCATCCACCACCACCACCTTTTTCCCCTCCAATATCTCACGGACGGCGTTAAGCTTGATCTTGACGCCGAAATGGCGGATCGATTGTTGCGGCTCGATGAAGGTCCGCCCAACGTAGTGATTTCGAATCAGGCCGGTATCATAAGGGATATGGGAGGCTTCCGAAAATCCGAGCGCGGCGGGAACGCCGGAATCGGGGACCGGGATCACGATATCGGCCTCTACCTTCCCCTCTTTGGCCAACGCTCTTCCCAATCGCTTTCGAATATGATAGACATTTTGAGAAAAAATCCGGCTGTCGGGTCTTGAAAAATAGACGAATTCAAAGACGCACTGCGCCAGCGGGGCCTTGGCGAACGGTTTAAACGAGAATATCCCCTTTTCATTGATTTGAATCATCTCCCCGGGCTCGATGTCCCGGATAAACTCCGCCTCGATCAGATCAAAAGCGCAGCTCTCGGAGGCGAGGACATAACCTTCTTTCATTTTCCCGAGTGAGAGCGGGCGGACGCCGTAAGGATCCCGGACGCCGATCAACCCCTCCTTTGAAAGAAAAAGAAGGCAATAAGCCCCTCGGACGCGTCCCAGCGCGTCGGTGATCCGTTGAAGGAGATGCTCCTGGCGCGAATGGGCGATCAGATGGATGATCACCTCGCTGTCCATCGACGACTGGAAGATCGACCCGTACGCCTCCAACTCATCCCTCAAGAAACTGGCGTTGATCAAGTTTCCATTGTGAACCATGGCGAGGGTTCCCAGGGCGTAATTGACCATCAGCGGTTGAACGTTCTCCAACGAATTCCCGCCCGTAGTCGAATAACGGTTGTGGCCGATCGCCGCGTTTCCCTTCAGGCGCTTCAGCCGGTCTTCGGAATAAATATCGGCGACCAGCCCCGCCCCTTTTTCCTGATGAAAAGCCTTCCCGTCGAAGGTCACGATGCCGCTCGCCTCCTGGCCCCGATGCTGCAGCGCGTAGAGGCCGAGATAGGTCAAATTGCCCGCTTCGGGATGGCCGTAGACTCCGAAGACCGCGCACTCTTCGTGGAGCTTGTCCAGAACCGATTCATCCTGATGATTGATCATATTATTTATGAGACCTTATCGAAATATTTTCCGAACCCTTGGGAATGGGCCCGCTTTATTTCTCCGATCGACAGCCGGATCGATTGGTTGGGTTTATTTCCCCACGTAATCTCCAGGCTTCCTCCCCCCGTTTTGCCTAAAACGGCGAAGGGAACCGCTCCCTCTTCGAGAATCTTTCGGAGTCTAGGGAAATGGGCTTCTTTCACGCTGACGATGATCCTCGACTGGGACTCTCCGAACAGGAAAGCGTCGGGCCGGATTTCACCCGGCTCCAAATCGACGGCCGCTCCGGTCGAAGAAGGGGACAAGATACAACACTCTGCCAGCGCCACCGCGAGGCCCCCGTCCGAACAATCGTGCGCCGAAGAGAGAATTCCCTCCTGCGCCGCCGTCAACACCGCCTTTTGAACCCCCTTTTCTTTCTCAAAATTGAGCATCGGGGGATATCCCCGCTCTTGAGAATGGAGGGTCTTCAAATAAGCGCTTCCGCCGAGCTCTTCCAGGGTTTCGCCGATCAAGACGACCCGCTCTTCCCTATTCTTAAATCCAGCCGTCAGGGGCGTCTTGAATGATTCGATCAACCCGACCATCCCCACGATTGGCGTCGGGTAAATGCCGAGCCCATTGGTCTCGTTGTAAAAGCTGACGTTGCCGCTGACGACGGGGATATTGAATTGACGACAGGCGTCGCTCATCCCGTCGATCGCCACCGCGAAGCTCCACATTACTTCAGGCCGTTCCGGATTGGCGAAGTTGAGGCAATCGGTCAGGGCGATCGGTTTGGCCCCGACACAGACGAGATTCCGGGCCGCTTCAGCGACCGCGATGGCGCCGCCGTAGTAGGGATTGAGCAGGCAGTAGGCGCTGTTCCCGTCGACCGTCACGGCGAGGGCGCGATCGGTCCCTTTGATGCGAACCACCGCGGCGTCCCCTCCCGGCCCGACGACGGTGTTGGTCCGAACCATGTGATCGTATTGTTGGTAGACCCATTCCTTGCTCGCCAATGAAGGAGAGCCGAGCAGCTCCAGCAACGTTTCAGGGTAGGATTTGGGCTCCGGAATCGAATCCAAATTCAAAGACTGGATCATCTCCTGAAAGCGCGGGGTCGAAAGGGGCCTTTCATAAACGGGGGCCGTCGAGGTCAGCGCCGAAACCGGAATATGCGCCACGGTCTGATCCCCGTTTTTGATGGTCAAATACCGATCTTCCGTCACCTTTCCGATCACCGCCACATCCAGATCCCATTTCCTAAAGATGGCTTCCACTTCGGCCTCTTTCCCGTTCCGGGCGACCAGCAACATCCTCTCTTGGGATTCGGAAATCATGATCTCTTCCGGAGTCATCCCCTCTTCCCGAAGGGGAACTTTCGAGACATCGATTTCGATCCCGACCCCTCCCCGATGGGCCATTTCGGAAGAAGAACTCGTCAATCCGGCCGCCCCCATGTCTTGAATCCCGACGACGGCTCCGCTCCGCATCAGCTCAAGACACGCCTCCAACAACAGCTTCTCGGTAAAAGGGTCTCCCACCTGCACCGTATGCCGCTTCTCGACCGATTGGCCTAATTCGGCGCTGGCCATGGTCGCGCCGTGAATGCCGTCTCGGCCCGTTTTGGAGCCGACATAGATGACCGGGTTGCCGACGCCGCCGGCCGCCGCCTTGACGATCTCTTCTCTCTTGGCGATTCCAAGGCAGAAGACATTAACGAGCGGGTTATTCGAGTAAATTTCATTGAAATAAATTTCACCCCCGACCGTGGGAACCCCCATGCAATTGCCGTATCCCGCGATCCCCGCCACCACGCGCTCGAGGAGGTATCTATTTTTCACCCGATCCAACGGCCCGAAACGAAGCGAGTTCAAGAGGGCGATCGGCCGGGCGCCCATGGTGAAAATATCCCTCAAGATGCCCCCCACCCCCGTGGCCGCCCCTTGGTACGGCTCGATAAAAGAAGGGTGATTGTGGCTTTCGATTTTAAAAACCGCCACCCAGCCGTCGCCGATATCGACCACCCCGGCGTTTTCCCCGGGGCCTTCAATGACCCGCTCTCCTTCGGTCGGAAACCGCTTCAGGTGAACTTTGGAGCTCTTGTAGCTGCAATGCTCGCTCCACATGACCGAGAAAATGGAGAGTTCCGTGGCGTTCGGTTTTCTCTCCAACAGTTCTTCTACTTTTTGATACTCTTCTTCGGTCAGGGTGGAAGAAGAGAAGGAGGGTTGTTTTGGATTAACGTCGGCCATAGGCTCCTACCTTGGCGGCCTGGAGGGATTGAAAAAGCTTGAGCCCGTCTTCGCCGCCTAAAATGGAATCGGCGGCCCGTTCCGGATGGGGCATCATGCCGAGGACATTCCCCGCCTCGTTGGAGACGCCGGCGATGTTCCAGACGGAGCCGTTGGGATTGGCCGCGGCGGGAACCTCTCCTTTTTCATCGCAATAGCGGAACACGATCTGGTTCCGCTCCTTCAGCCGCGCCAGCGTCGCGTCATCGACATAGTAATTTCCCTCCGCGTGGGCGATCGGAAGGGAGAGAGGCTCCCCCGGCGTGTAAAGGGAGGTGAAGGGCGATTGGTTGTTCTCGACGCGGACGTGGACCGGTTTACAAAGGAACTTCAGAGAACGATTCCGCAGGAGGGCCCCCGGGAGCAGGCCCGCTTCGACCAGGATTTGGAATCCATTGCAGATCCCGAGCGTCAACCCTCCATTGGAAGCGAAATCGACCACCGCTTTCATAATCGGCGAAAACCGCGCGATGGCCCCGGCCCGCAAGTAATCTCCATACGAAAACCCGCCGGGAATGATCACGACATCGACATCGGCCAGCGAGGTTTCCTTGTGCCAAATCAATGTCGTCGGCTCGCCTAAGATATCGCGCGTGATGTAGCGGCAATCGTGGTCGCAATTGGACCCCGGGAAAACGATAATTCCAAATCGCATCTTTTCCTCAAATGATCATTCGGTCTTCAGCAATTCCTTGACCACTTTCAAAAGCTCATTGGTCTGGATCGGCTTGGACAGGTAAGCGTTGGCCCCCAACGCGAGACCCTTGTCGCGATCCATCTGAGAGCCTTCCGTGGTGACGATGATAATCGGGATAGATTGATTGGCTGGGTCGTTTCGAATCATGCTGACGAGTTTTAATCCGTCCATCAGGGGCATATTGATATCGGACACGATCAGGTCAAAACGCTCCTCCTTTAATTTCTTCAGAGCGTCCACCCCGTCGCTCGCTTCCACAATCTTTGCGCCGGGAATTCTCTTCAAGCTGAACGTAATCAACTGGCGCATAGTCGGCGAATCTTCAACCACTAAAAATCGGATGGCGTCCATTCTCTCCTCACGATTCCCTGCGACCGCTCAACAGGTCGATAAAACCCTGGATCGTTGATAATTTGCGTTCCGACTGCGAATAAAGCTTCGAGCTGAAAATAGCCGTCGCCGCGTGGCCGGCCAACATCGAAAAGAGCTCTTCATCGACACGGGATAACTTTTTTTTCTTCTGCTCCAGCAAAGAGAAAACCCCAATGGCGCCGAAAGTCTGATTTTTAATTCGAAGGGGGATACAAACAATCGGCCGAAGCTCCTCCGCCGGCTTGACATCTTCCAAGTCGTCCGCAAAATAGTTTTCCCCCTCTTGAACGGCCTTTCCGATGATTCCCTCCCCGATCCGAACCTTTCGAACCACCCCTTCCTCGATTCCCTCGGAAGCGATCGTGGATAGGACTCCGGAGCTCTCGTCCAACATCATGATCACAAATTTTTCCGCCCCGATGAGGTTGATCATGATTTCAATGATTATACGCATCACCTCTTCGAAATCAAGGGTGGAATGAAGCTGATGACTTGCGACATAAAGATTGGCGAGGTTGTTGTTCTCTTCCTCCACCTCGACGTAGCGGGTGGCGAAACTTTTATTCTCTTCCTCGACCTCTTTAAACCGGTTCTGCAGGCGGTTCCGGTCTTCTTCCAACTCGGTGAGGCGTTGTTGAAGCTTCACAACCTGGGAATCTGTCGAAAGCTGGACCAATCCGTTTTTGTCCTCCTCCAACTTTAAAACCTTGTAGCGGAGCCGCTCGTTCTCTTTGAGAAGTTCCTGAGTAAATTCCTCCCCTTTTCGAAAGATCCTTAAAAAATCTTCCGCCTTTCTTGAAATATCCATCTCATCTTTATCCATAAACGGCCCGTTCTCTCGAAATAATGGGGTCAACGGAGTATATCATATCCATTCCATAACCAGCAACTTCTTAATTCAAATGAACGGTCTAAAAGCGCCCTGCGGGTTGAACCACTTCGGCCCGTGGCCCCGGTTTCCATCGGCGCCCCAATTTATTTTGTGATCTTATAATGTTTTAATATTTCCCGCGCGATTTGATGGAGCGGGAGCGCTTTGTCCGCCACGCCGGCCTCGATCGATTCACGCGGCATCCCATAAACAACGGCCGTCTCTTCCGACTCCGCCAGCGTCTTTCCCCCCTTCTCCTTGATTTTTTTCATTCCTATTTTCCCGT
>DATDON010000149.1:0-4787 GCA_035293225.1 Candidatus Manganitrophaceae bacterium | reverse complement strand
AGGTTCAGGCGAAAGACAAGATTTTCTCAACCTTAACCTTAACCTTAATTTTCCCTTCGATATGAAAAGGTCGATGTCGCAGAAGATTTTGAAGATCGGCAGCCGCGGGAGCCGCCTCGCCCTCTGGCAGGCGGAGTGGGTTCAGGCGGAGCTTCAAAAAAAAGGGATCCGCGCCGAGATCAATAAAATCAAAACCACCGGGGATAAAATTCTGGATGTCCCTCTCGCGAAAGTGGGGGGGAAGGGCCTTTTTGTCAAAGAGATCGAGGAGGCCCTTCTGCGGAGGGAGATCGATCTGGCGGTCCACAGCATGAAAGATGTCCCGAGCGAAATTCCGGCGCCGCTCCATCTCGCGGCCGTTCCCCGTCGGGAGGAGCCGCGCGACGCGTTGGTGAGCCGCCGCGGGGTTCGGTTCGCCGACCTTCCGGACGGCGCGACGATTGGAACCAGCAGCCTGCGGCGCCAGTGTCAGTTGCGGGCGGTCCGGCCCGACCTCCGGTTTGTCTCCCTTCGAGGGAACCTCGACACCCGCCTGAGAAAACTGGAAGAGGGGGAATTCGATGCGATCATCCTCGCCGCGGCGGGACTGCGCCGGATGGGGTGGAGCGACCGGATCACCGAAATCCTCCCCCCCGAAATCTCCCTCCCCGCCGTCGGCCAAGGGGCCCTCGGGATCGAATGCCGGCGGGACGATCATGAGGTGAACGCGCAGATCGCTTTTTTGAACGATCCGGAGAGCGCTTGTTGTATCGCCGCCGAGCGGGCCTTTTTGATCCGTCTTGAAGGGGGATGCCAAGCGCCGATCGCCGGATACGCGACGAAAGAAGGGGAGCGGTTGACGATGGAGGGTCTCGTGGCGAGCCTCGATGGGAAGCGGGTAATTCGTGAGCGGAAGATCGGAAGGGCGTCGGAAGGGGCCGCGCTGGGGGTCAAGGTGGCGGAAACGGTTTTGGCCAAAGGCGCCGACGCGATTCTCAAAGAGATCTATCGGGAGGGGTTCCCTCCCCCAGATGGTTTTCGCTTCTCCTCAAACCATTCCCAGAAGGTCAAGGATCCCCCTGATGCATGACGAAAAGAAAAAGAAAATCGGCAAAGTCTATCTGGTGGGGGCGGGTCCTGGAGATCCCAAGCTGATCACCGTCCGGGGAAGGGAGCTGCTCGCCGAATCGGATCTGATCATTTACGATTATCTGGCGAATCCCACCCTCTTGGATTTCGCGCAAGAGGGGGCGGAGAAAGTTTACGTCGGAAAAAAAGGGGGGACGCGGAGCGCGTCGCATCAGGAGAAGATCAACCGCCTCATGATCGACGCGGCGAAGGCCGGTCGAACGATCGTCCGGTTGAAAGGAGGGGACCCTTTTATTTTCGGACGGGGGGGAGAAGAAGCGGAGGCCCTGGCGGCGGCGGGGGTCCCGTTCGAAGTCGTTCCCGGCGTCACGTCGGCCATCGGCGTTCCCGCCTACGCCGGGATTCCCCTGACCCATCGCGAAATGGCCTCCACCGTCGCCTTTATCACGGGCCACGAAGATCCCGCGAAAGACGACCCACGCCTTGACTGGAAAAAGCTCGCGACCGGGATCGACACCCTCGTCTTTCTGATGGGGATGGGAAATCTCCCCGCCATCGTCGACGCGTTGGTCCAAAATGGAAGATCGCCGAAAACCCCGATCGCGCTGATCCGATGGGGGACGCGCCCTTTTCAAAAAACGGTGACGGGGCGGTTGGAAGACATCGTCGAGAGGACGGCGGCCGAAGGGATCAAGCCGCCGGTGGTGATGGTGGTCGGGGAGGTGGTCTCCCTTCGGGGCTCGCTCAACTGGTTTGAGTCGCGCCCGCTCTTCGGAAAGAAGATTTTGGTGACCCGCTCCAGGGAGCAGGCGTCTGAATTTATGGAGATCCTTTTATCTTATGGGGCGGAAGCGATCTCCTTCCCCACCCTTCAAATCGCCCCCCCTCCGAGCTGGGATGAGGTGGACGCCGCCATCGGTCGGATCGAAAAATATGACACCCTCGTTTTCACATCGGTCAACGGCGTCCGGTTTTTCAGGGAGCGGTTGAAGGCGCTCCAAAAAGACCTCCGGTCGTTGAAGGGGATCTCCCTCTGCGCCATCGGCCCCCGCACCGCGCGGGAGATCGAAGCATGGGGGCTCCAGGTCGACATGATCCCCGAAGAATTCAAGGCGGAAGGGGCGTTACACGAATTGGAGAAGAGGGGGATCGCCGGCAAGCGCTTTCTCATTCCGCGCGCCAAGGAGGCCCGCGAAATTCTCCCGGAGGAGATTCGGAAAAAGGGGGGGGAGGTCGATGTCGTCTGCGCGTATCAAGCGGTCCGGCCGGCCGCCGATCCCAAAGAGATGGAGGCCCTCTTTCATGACGGCCGACTCGATATGGCCACCTTCGCCAGCTCATCGACTCTTCAGAATTTCGCCGAGATCGTCGGCCCGGAACAATTAAAACAGAGGCTGGCCGGGGCGGCGGTCGCCTGCATCGGCCCGATCACCGCGGAGACGGCGAGGGGGCTGGGTCTTCAGGTCGATGTCATACCGAAAGAATATACCCTTCCCGCCCTGGCGGAAGCGATTGTGGACTATTTTAAAAAAAAGGGGTAAATTACGGTCGTAGGCTAAGGCTCAGGCTAAGGTTAAGTGAAAGGCCGCATATTTTTTAACCTCAACCTTAACCTGCTATTTTTATTTGAGGAAATAAGATGTCTTTCCCATCCCAGCGGCCCAGGAGGCTTCGACAGAACGGCGCGATCAGACGCCTGGTCCGGGAGACCGATCTTTCGATCGATCATCTCATTCTCCCCCTCTTTGTGACCCATGAGAAAAAAGGGAAGACAGAAATCCGATCGATGCCGGGGCAGTATCGGCTTTCCATCCCGGAGCTGGTCAAGGAGACGTCGGAAGCCTCTCGGCTCGGCCTTCCGGCGGTGATCCTCTTCGGGATCCCGAGGTCGAAGGACGAATACGGATCGGAGGCGTGGCGCCCCGACGGCGTCGTTCAACAGGCGGCGCGGGCAATCAAGGATAAAACCCCCGACCTGTTGGTCATCACCGACGTCTGCATCGATGAGTACACCTCCCACGGCCATTGCGGCCTGGTAAAAGAGGGAAAGATTTTAAACGACGAAACATTGGAGGTTTTGGCGAAAATGGCCCTCTCCCACGCTCAGGCCGGCGCCGACCTGGTCGCCCCCTCCGATATGATGGACGGCCGGGTCGGGGCGATCCGGAAGACGCTCGATGAGAACGGCTTTGAGCAGACGCCGATCCTCTCCTACGCGGCGAAATACGCCTCCTGTTTTTACGGGCCGTTTCGAGAGGCGGCCCAGTCGGCCCCTCAGTTCGGAGATCGAAAAAGTTACCAGATGGACCCGGCCAATCACCGCGAGGCGCTTCGGGAGGTGGCCCTCGATATCGAAGAAGGGGCCGATATGGTGATGGTCAAACCGGCGCTCCCCTATCTCGATATTATTCACCAGGTCAAGGCCGCGTTCGGCCTTCCCGTCGCCGCCTACCAGGTGAGCGGGGAATTTTCGATGATCAAGGCCGCGGCGCAGAAGGGGTGGATCGATGAAGAGAAGGCGATCTTCGAATCGCTCCTTTCCATCAAGCGTGCGGGAGCGGACATGATCTTAACCTATTTCGCGAAGGAAGTGGCCCGGAAGGAGGCTCAAATGTCGAAGGAGAAACGAACATGATGAAGCTTTTCATTGGCGCAGCCAATATCAAACCGAACAATCCCTATCCCGTTGTGGCGGTCGGAAATTTCGACGGTGTTCATTTGGGGCACCAGGCGATCCTGCAGCGAACGATCGAGCGCGCCCGTGAAAAAGAAGGAACCGCCGTCGTCCTGACCTTTGAGCCCCATCCCCTTAAAGTATTGGCGCCTGAAAAGGAGTTAAGGCTGTTGAACACGTTTCAGATCAAGACCCGCCTGATCGAGGCGACCGGAGTCGATGTCACCTTCAGCGCCGAATTCAACAAGACCTTCTCGCAGTTGAGCCCCTATGAGTTTGCGAAGAGCTACCTCCATGAGAAGATCGGCTGCAAGGAGGTCATCGTCGGCCGAAACTTCACCTTCGGAAAAGACCGCGCGGGAAAGGCGGAGGATCTGATCAAGTTCGGCAAGGAGTTTGGTTTTGAAGTCATCACAGTCGATCCGGTGTTGGTCGACGGGATCGCCGTCAGCTCCTCAAAGATCAGAGAATTGATTCACCAGGAGGGAAATGTCGGGCTGGCCGGAAGGATGATGGGCCGATACTATTCAATGGAAGGAAAGGTGATGCAGGGGGACGGGATGGGCAAAAAGCTGGGGGTTCCGACCGCCAATTTCCGCCTTCCCAACGAGCTGATCCCGAAAGACGGCGTCTACGCCGTTCGCGTGGCGACCCTCCGGACGGAAGGATATCTGACGATGGACGGGGTGGTTTACATCGGCGCCAAGCCGACCTTCGACAAAAAAGAGAGGCGGATGGAAGTCCATATCCTCGACTTCAATGAAGATATCTATGGAAAGCGGCTTCTGGTCACCTTTTTGGAATGGATTCGCGAAGATCAAAAATTTGAGACGGCTGAAGCGTTGGTCCGGCAGATGGGTCAGGACATCGAAAAAGCGAGGCGGGTCCTGCAGGATAAAGGCCCCACCCCTTAAGAGCCCTGCGGCCCTAAACGGTCAGGCGCGCGGATTTTAAAAACGTTCGGAAAAAAATGATTTCCATTCAGACAAAGACGAGAAGGGCGCTTCTTAAAATCTTTGAAGAATCGCTCCGCGAGTTTCCCATT
>DATDON010000148.1:0-3400 GCA_035293225.1 Candidatus Manganitrophaceae bacterium | reverse complement strand
TTATTGATTTTGCCGGCGACCATTCGGTAAACATTCAATCATCATTACGATAGTTTACCCGGCCCCTGGCCCCCGACCCCTGTTTTTACACCGACATCGGAAGTTTTCCCCAATCGGTCCTTCCAGTCGCCTTATAATACCGGATTATTTCAACCATGCTGTCTTTGCCGGCGAGTTTCTTTTTTTGCAATTTTTTCTTCTCGATCTCCTCTCCCGGCGTTAATATTTTTTTACGATTCAAATGCTGCAGCGTCTCTTCCATCTCAAGATGCTCTTTTTCGAGGTTGCGGAACAGCCGGTTCTTTTCCCTTAAAACTTGAATGGCCTCTTTTTCTTCTTCCATTTTTCCCTCCCTCATTGAGGTTTTGGATAGGCCGTACGCGCGGTCCGACATTTAAAAATCCTCATTCCCTTCCAAAGCGGCGGGCGCCAGGTCGCATTGAAGGAGAAGGGCGTCTTCCGGCGGATCGTGATAATAATTTGGCCGGCGCCCGACCTCCCGGAATCCGAATTTCCGGTAAAGGTCGAGGGCCGGAAGATTGGAGAGGCGGACCTCCAGCGTAGCGATCCGGGCCGCCCGTTCCCGCCCCATTCGAAGCGCCAGACGAAACAGATCGGCGCCGACCCCCGTTCTCCGGCGCCGGGGGTGGACCGCGATGTTCAGCAGATGAAGCTCGTCCACGACGATCCAAAAACAGACATAACCGACCACCCGGCCCCCTTCCTCTTTGGCGACGTATGAGAAGGAAAAAGGGTTCTCCCAAAGCTCGGAGAGAAACATGCTCTTCGTCCATGGCGACGAAAACGCCTCCCGCTCGATCGCCATCACTTGAGGGAGGTGGTCGATCCTCATCGGTTCGAGTGTAAAAGTGGACGGCGCCTTATCAATCATTGCGACTCCTTGGCCGACCCGCTCGACGGGCGCCCCTCAATACCGATTTTACCCTTAAGGCCCCGCCACTTCAACTCCGCTTGGGATTCCCTCAGATAGATCGGCGCCGCCTCTTCCGGCGCGGTCGTCTCTCCCCTCAACAACCGGGAAAGGCCCAGTTCCGCCACGTTTGCGGCCGAAGGGAATTGCGTCGATCGGGAAGGGAAGAGGGCGCGCTTTCCGCGACGCTCCAGGATCAAATCCCGGTGGCGCAAAGCCCCTTCTCCGACGAAGAGAATCTCTTCATCCCACCGGCCGATCTCCTCGAGCGCCTGTTGAGGAGAGGAGGCGGCGTCGGGATGAAGTCGTATGAGCGTCTCGCTGCGGTGATCGAACAAGGCCCAGTAGACTTCGTCTCGGCGGGCGTGAAGAACGGGGGCGATCAGCGGATGCGCGTGACGGAACCCCGCCGCCATCGCCTCCAAGGTGGGGATGGTCAACAACGGTTTTCCGGCCCCCATCGCCAACCCTTTCGCCGTCGCCAGGCCGACCCGGAGGCCGGTAAACGATCCCGGCCCGACGGAGACGGCGATCCCATCCAGATCGGCCAACGCGACCCGGCTCTCTTTAAGGAGGTGGTCGATCGCGGTCAGGAGCCGTTCGGAATAACGGACCTCGACATGAAGCCGGTATTCGGCGATCAGCCTCGCCTCGTCCATCAAAGCGACCCCTCCCGCCAACGTCGCCGTCTCGATCCCCAATATTTTCTTCAAGTTAAAACCGCCCGCCGGGGGTGATGTTGACCTCTTGAAAATGCAGAGCCACCTCTTCGCCGCGGCTTTCTCCACGGATATCAAACGGAAAATAAAAGGTCCCGACCTTCCGGTAGTCATCCAGCGTCAAAACCGACCGCCGCGCGCCGGTTGGATCAAACCCCTCGACCCGCTTGACCCAAAACTTGGTCCGCTCGATCCAGATCTTCTGATCCAGAATCCCTTTGCCGACCCCCGGCTTAAAAAGGTAAAGAATAAAGAAGTCGTCCCCTTTTTCCAAGGCGGGAAGAAGCGCGTCGGAGAGAGCCGGAATCCCCGCCTGGCCGACCCAGTCGATCAGGCCGATCGATCCGAGCGGAATCTCTTTTTCGGCCATCTCCTCGAACGCGTCGCGCCCCCCTTCGAACACCCTTCGTTCGGACGGGATGGAAAGAGAGACCGACGGGCCGGCGAGGCGCAGATCAAACAAGGTCCTTCCCAGGAAATCGAACCCCTGTATCCGGGTCTCCTCCCCCTGAGAAGCCCAGTTCGCCAGAAAGGATTGACTCCCCCGCCGAGGGGAGTTTGACGACACCTTGACGAGCCCCTTGAAGCCGTCGATCATATCCCGCCGGAAGTAGTAAAGGTTGAGAAGCTCTTCCAGCGAGGCGTCGTTCTTCACCCCCTCCGGCGCCGGGGAGACCCGCCTGACGCAGCCGGTGGATAATAAAGTGGAAGACAACGAGGACAATATCAATATGACGAGGAGACCGCGCCGGAATCGGGTCAATTGCAACCTCTAAATAAGTTCCAGCGCTTCCCCGACGTGGGAAACACCGATGATTTCCATCGCGAAGGAGCTCTCCCCCTCTTCGCGCAATCCCTCTTCATTCCGCCTCGGGAGAATACATCGTTTGAACCCCAGCTTTTCGGCCTCGCGGATGCGAAGGGCCGCCTGTTGAATCCCGCGGATCTCCCCCGCCAGGCCGACCTCTCCGAAGACCACCGTCTCAGGATCGACCGGCCGATCACGAAAGCTCGACGCGACCGCCGCCAATATTCCGAGGTCGATCGCCGGCTCGTCGATGTGAACCCCGCTGACGACATTGACAAAGACGTCCTGTCCCGCCAACTGAAGCCCGGCCCGCTTCTCCAAGATCGCCAAAAGGAGCGAGACCCGGTTCGGATCGACCCCCAGCGCCATCCGCCGCGCCGTTCCGAGATAAGAGGGGCTGACCAGCGCCTGAAGCTCGACTAAAATCGGGCGCGACCCCTCCTGCGCCGCGACCACCACCGATCCCGCCGCCTCCTTCGGCCGCTCCGCCAGAAAAAGCCCGGACGGATTCTCCACCCCGACCAGTCCCCACCCCTTCATCTCAAAAACCCCCAGCTCATTCGTCGAGCCGAAGCGGTTCTTGACCGCCCTCAAAATGCGGTAGGGATGGCTTTTATCCCCCTCGAAATAGAGGACGGTGTCGACGATATGCTCCAAGACGCGCGGCCCCGCGATCGCCCCCTCTTTGGTGACATGCCCGACGATCAGGACGGCGACGTTGGAGCGCTTGGCGTAAAACATCAACTGGGAGGCGACCTCCCGGATCTGCGTCACGCTCCCGGGGGCCGAGGAGAGTTGCCGGGTGTAAACGGTCTGGATCGAATCGACCACCATCGCCACCGGCGCCACCGCCTGAGCGTGACGGATGATCTCTTCAAACGAGGTCTCCGCGAGGATGTAAAGATGATCGGACGAAATCTTCAGCCGGTCGGCCCGGAGCTT
>DATDON010000147.1:0-6116 GCA_035293225.1 Candidatus Manganitrophaceae bacterium | reverse complement strand
GGAAAGACCGCGGCCGCCCTGCGGAGGAAAGGGGTCACGCTGCCGCTCAGCGACATCGCCATTTCCGCTTTAGCCCTGGAGCGTCAGTTCTCTCTTTTCACCCTCGATAAACACTTCGAGAAAATCCCCAAGCTGAAATTTTATCATCCACCCTGAATACCCCCACGCGTAGGCGGGCGGTGGGAACATAACCGGGCCGATGTAGCCTGAACGGCCGTGGTTGGAGCGGTTGAGCGTGCGGAGCGCTTCTGATCTTTATGAAGAACCCCCTTTTCCCTCCGGCGCGATGACAAAAGCAAGTCTTCGGTTTGCTTCGCGCAAGGCCGCCTCCACCTCTTCGGGCCGCTCCCCCCGGGCGAAGATGAAGCCGAGATAGCGCCTCCCTTCCGGAAGGGGGATCACCTTCTGTCCTCGCCGGATCATGATCGTGACCTCCTCAATCAGAGGAACCTTCTTCGCTTCGGCGACCCCCTCGACATCGGCCAAGATTCCCGCCTTCTGGATCGGAATCATCATCACCCCCGCCGCTCGCTTTTCCCGCTCTAAAGATTCGATCGGAATTCCTAAAGCGCGCCGTAGAATAATTTCTTCCAGCGACATCCCAACGCCAAACCGGAGCGTTCGAGAGCAGAGGCCGCCGATCGATCTCGCCGCCAACTCGATGACCCAGATCCCTTGGTCATTCAATCGAAGCTCGGCATGAATCGGCCCCTCTTTGAGGCCGAGCGCCGCTGTCGCGCGCTCCGTGATTTTTAAAATCTGTTGTTGGATGGAACCGGAAAGACGGGAGGGGGTCACATAGATCGTTTCTTCGAAAAAAGGCCCTTCGAGCGGATCGGGTTTGTCGAATAAAGCCAAAAGGGAAAGCGCTCCCAAACGCAAGAGCCCTTCAAGCGCGACTTCCCTTCCAGGGATATACCGCTCGACCAATATTCTCTTCGCCGCCGCGCCCCCTTTTCTTCGGACCTCCGGATTTTTTAGAATTTGGAGGAGACGGAGAAAAGCCGCCCTAAACGCTTCTGGATCATTCGCGCGAATGACACCCCGGCTGGCGGAAAGAAAGGTCGGCTTCAAAACACAGGGATAAGAAACCTTTTGAGCGATCTCCTCGGGCGGCTCATCGATAGAGAAGAGTTGATACGCGGGGGTGGGAACCGAGGCCGCCGTGAGGATCTCGCGAAGCCGATGTTTGTCTTTCGCGGCGGCGGTCGACGAGACCGGATTGCTTGGCAGAGAGAGGGCTTCGGAGATCTTCGCAGCCAGGAGGGTCGACTCCTCGTCGACGCCGACCACCGCTTTAAGAGGGCGGGACCGGGCGAACGCAACCGCTTCCTCCGTTGACTCTTTCAAGTTAAAGAAATCTAAGGTCAGTGTTTTTCCGCCCGCCGCTTCCGACAACGCCTGTCGCTCGTCGGAAGCGACAACCACATCCACCCCGAGCCTTTCGGCGGCGTTCATGAAATCGGCTGTCCGATAAGATTCGCTCGGAATAAGAAGAAGAAGGGCGGGGCGTTCCAGATCAACACGATCCATCTCTCTTAGGCGGGCCTACTTTCCGGGGGTAAAGTATGGATTCTTTCCGCCGGCGTGGTCGGTCGCATCAAGGACCTCCACGATCTCAGGAACCGCTTTCCTGATCGCCGTCACAACCCCCTGCTTCAACGTCACGCTGGCCATGCCGCACCCCTGGCAACCTCCCCCCATCTGGATATAAACGATCTGCTCTTTCACATCGATCAGGGTGATATATCCGCCGTGGCTTCTCACCGCAGGATTGATTTCGGTCTCGATCACTTTTTGAACCGCCTTCGCCAGGGGGCTCTCAAGATCGGGAGGGCTCTTGGGGATTTCCGGCGTCGGCAGGACGACCTTCGGGTTGTCCACTTTAAAACCATTCCGCTCGAGATTGTTGATGAAATCGATCTTCACCTCTTCCAGAAAACTTCGATGCTTTTCCTCCATGAAGACCTTAATCCCGTCGGTTTCGACCACGATCTCTCCCGGCTCTTTCTTCCCTTCCTCGACAAAGGCCAAACCGTATTCGACATTTGGGGCCATCCCCTTCACAACCAGGCGAAGCCCTTCGACCTTTTTCTCTTGCCGCTCCTCTTGGTCCTGTTTCAAGGCCAAGATTCGCTTTTTTGCAATGTCGGTTATCTCGATCATTTCCCGTTAAACTCCTCTTTTTAATCGCCTTCGGCGAACCGGCGCCTTTTACACTTTATTTATTATGGAACTAGCTTTGATCATACCATAGTCGGGAGCGGTTTGGCATCCAGAAAACACGCTCTTGCCCGACGCTTTCCATCGGGCAAAAACCGCCCATTTTTCGTCTCAAGAGGACCGCTAAGAACGATTTTTCTTCTTCTTTAAATAAGATTGTATTTCGGATACAGGAAGGGTGTTGATCAAATCTCCTGGAGAGAGCCAGCCCTTTCGGGCGATCCCGACCCCAAAGGAGGTGTCCGAAAGCCCTTCGACCTGGTGGGCGTCCGGATTGACGCTGAAGCGAACCCCCGCTTCTTTGGCGAGCTTGCAATAACGCCAATCCAAATCGAGCCGGTAGGGGCTCGCGTTGATCTCCAGGATCACATCGCGCCGCCGCGCGGTCTCGATCACTTTTGGGATCGACAGCGGATATCCCGATCGAGATAGAAGAAGCCGACCGGTGGGGTGCCCCAGGAAGGTGACGGCGGGGTGGCGCATGGCGCGGGTGACCCGCTCGGTCATCTCCTCTTCAGACATATTGAACTTCGAGTGAACCGAAGCGATCACGAAATCAAACGACGATAAGATCCGATCGTTGTAATCAAGCCGCCCGTCCGGAAGGATATCGGCTTCGATACCCTTAAAGATATGGATCTTCTTAAATCGTTCGCGTAATGCGTCGATCTCTTCATGCTGCTTTTTGATCCGGTCTTCTTTCAGGCCGTTGGCGTAAAAGGCCGACTCGCTATGATCCGAAATGCCGATATATTGATACCCCAGCCGTTCCGTCGCTTCCACCATTTCGGCGAGGGAGGCGGAGCCGTCGCTGTAAGCGCTGTGGACATGAAAAACCCCTTTGAGGTCCTTTTCCTCGACCAACGTCGGAAGCGCGCGACGCGAGGCCGCTTCGATCTCTCCCCTGTTTTCCCGAAGCTCCGGTTCGATATACTCCATCTCCAGAGTGGAAAAGATCTCCCTCTCATCCTGGCAGGGCAAGATGTGATCATCCAAAAAAAGGCCGTATTCGCTTATTTTAATTCCGAATCTTCTGGCGCGCTCCGAAAGCGCCTCCAGATAGGCCTTGCCGCCGGTATAATAGTGAAGCAGATAGGGAAAAAGGTCGTCCGAGGTGACGTAAATGTCAGCCGCGATTCCCGACTTCAACAGGAGCCGGGTCTTGTGTTGGTTCGTCTCCATCACCCTTTCGATTTCCTGGAAAGAGTGGATATGCTGTATCAGCGCCGCCGCGTCATGACAACTGACCACCACGTCAATGTCCTGGACCACCTCGTTCCTTCGTCGGAGGCTTCCCGCCAGGCTCGCGCGGATCACCCCTTTTTTTTCGCGAAGTTTCCCCAGCAGCGCCGCCCCCTCCCGGGAGGCGACGTGGCAGTGACGCCAATTTTGCTGTCTTTTATAAAACGAAATCCCCTCTCGAATTTTATCCTGCGTCTTCTCCCCGAATCCGGGGAGGTCGATCAGCCTGTTCTCGACGCAGGCGTAATCCAATTCTCCCAAATCGCTGATCCCCAGTTTTTCATAAATCATCCTGACCTTTTTCGGCCCCAGCCCTTTTATTTTCAACATCTCCAACAGGCCGCTCGGCGTCGAGCGTTTCAGCTCTTCATAAGAGTTCAATCGACCGGTCGTCACCCACTCCGAAATTTTCTCGAACATCGCCTTTCCGATCCCCTGGCGCTCCAAAAGAGACCGGCTCCGAACCCCTTCGGTCAGATCATTTTCAAAGAGCGCAAGCGCCCTCGCGGCGTTTATATACGCCTGACACTTAAACGGGCTTTCCCCCTTCAGCTCCAGGAGAACGGCCGATTCTTCTAAAATCCGGATGATCTCTTCTTTATTCATCGCCCTGCGGCGGCCGCCCCTTTCGATTTCGCCTCATGACCCAACTGATGAATAGATAAAGACCATACGAACCGAAAAAAGCGCCGGCCAGAAAATAAAAATTTCCGATAATGTGGGAATAATTTTCGGCCAGATAGAAGATTCCCGAGAGAATCAGCGCGCTCGAAAAAACAAGCAGCCATAACGACAAAAGCGGATTCATAGCCCCTTCCTAATGGTTTCGGCGCCCCGGCGCGCCGCCGTTTTTAAGATATCCCGCGTCGGAGAAACTGAAATAATCGTCGGCGCCGATGATCACATGATCCAACACCTCTATTCCCATGACCTCCCCCGCCTCCGCCAACCGGCGGGTCATCTGGATATCCTCCGGGCTCGGCGCCGGATCGCCGCTCGGGTGATTATGCAGGAAGATCACCGAGGCGGCCGAATCGCGAACGGCGGGATTGAAGACCTCTCTCGGATGGACGACGGTCAGGGTCAAACTCCCTTCGGAAATGGTCGCGTCCCGAATCACTTTATTTTTTTGATCCAATAAAATAATTTTAAAAATCTCCCTCTTCGCATGCTTCAGGGAGGGAGAAAAGTGATTAAAAACATCCCGGCTCGAAATCAGCTTCGTCTTTTGAGAAAGCGGAGCGACGAGAGAGCGTCGGCCCAATTCCAAAGCGGCTTTCAACTGAGCGGCCTTCGCCGGACCGATTCCGCGGATCGAACAAAGCTCGGAGATGGCAAGATTCCCCAAATTCCCTAAGGCCTGAAATTGATCCAGAAGCTCGATCGCCAATTGGACCGCGTTCTTCTGATCGGAGCCGGTTCGAAGCAGGATGGCTAAAAGCTGAGCGTCCGAGAGGACATGGGCCCCTTCGGCGAGGAGTCTCTCTCTCGGCCTTTCTCCCTGGGGCCACTCTTTTATCTTCATTATTTTTCAGCCCTCCCGACAAATAAGGGGAGTGGCGCTTTAGGTATTTCGCTACCCAATTTTTTGACGTTTTTTGTCACTCAACTCCATTTCAAGAGAACGCGCAAAAGATTAAATTTTAAAAAATTATTATAAAACAATCGGTTGAGAACAGGGCATATCGATTGCACTCACGCCAACACATCGGCGCAAACCCAATAAGGAGCGAAAAATGAAATGTCCTAAATGTGAAGGGTTAATGTATTTGGAACGCCTCTCAGACTTCTTTATTATCTTCCATGCGTGGAAGTGCATCAACTGCGGCGCCCTCATGGACAAAACGATTCTTGACAATCAGAAAAAGAGCTCTCCGCTTCTTGAGCCTGTCGGAAGCGCGGTTGACGCCGACAACGAAGAGATCTAAAAAATCTTTCCGCTTTTCAGAAACAGATCTCAACTCTTTCCTTAATTTTTCTCATCACAGATAAACGGGAAAGAGAATTTTTTGACCTCACCGCTTTCGACAACCGTAATCCCATTTAACTCTAAAATCACCGTCCCGCACCGGGTTGGGCTGATCTTCTCAAAAAGGAGGATCCCCTCCTTTTGCCCTCCCGGGGCGATGGCGCCGGAGGAGAGACGCGCCTCTTTGATTTTCCGCGTCTCTTCCTCGACCCTCTCTCTTGATTTAGGAACCAACGTGATGATCGGATTCCCATTTGCGGTCTGATAATGATTCAGGCTCTCTTCCTCGTTTAACGGAGAGCGGCTCTCATTTTTTTCATCCATCAGGCGCGCAAGAGAGGGATTGAAGAAAATTTCTTGAGAGGTCCGGTTTCTGACCCGAAGTTCAAAAGCGGTGAAATATGCGGAGAGATCGACTCCCCACTTCCGCTCATCTTCCGAGCCGAACCCTTTTGTCACAATCGGTTTGACAACAACTTGAATGACTTCCGGTTCGGAAGGGCCGGAAGGTTGAGGGACCGGTGAGAGGGTGGGGGATAGCGGCGCGCAACTGACCATTAAAGCCATAAAAAATATGAAGATCGACATGAAACCTCCCCGAACGGCGACATTATAGTTTATCTTTGATATAAAGTCAAAACTATGCTAGATTTTATCGAAATTTAGGCGCCTTCTCCATGAG
>DATDON010000146.1:0-4927 GCA_035293225.1 Candidatus Manganitrophaceae bacterium | reverse complement strand
GGAACTGGAAAACGTGGTGGAACGGGCGATCGCGTTGGCGTCGAATAAGGTTTTAACGATTCAAGATTTCAGCGAAGAATTTTTAAAGCAGACGCAGACGATTCCGATCCCGACTTCCATTCCGGAAGAGGGATTGCATCTGGAGGATCTGATCGGAAAAATAGAAAAGGAGCTCCTCTTAAAAGCGCTTCAAGAGACCAACTGGGTCAAGAAAGAGGCGGCGAAATTGCTCCATATCAACTTCCGCTCGTTCCGCTACCGTCTTGATAAATACGGGATCAAGAGAAACAAGAAAGGAACCGCCGATCCCGATGAACCGGAATCGGATGAACCGGTCGAAATCGAATAAGGCCCCTCTTTTCGCTTCACATCCATCCTTTCGAAATTCCTTTTCATTTCAGGTATAATGGCGAACATTCCCGCCGAGCCGCTTCATATTCGCTCGGACGTTGAAAAGGCCTCCGATGAAAGATCCCCTGACCTTGAAAGCTCCCGCGAAGATCAACCTCTACTTAAAGGTAGTCGGTAAAAGGGAGGATGGTTACCACGATATCCTCTCCTGGATGCAGATGGTCGGGCTCTACGATGTTTT
Source organism: Candidatus Manganitrophaceae bacterium (assembly GCA_035293225.1). GTDB lineage: Bacteria > Nitrospirota > Nitrospiria > SBBL01 > Manganitrophaceae > DATDON01. The sequence continues at coordinate 4,335 of DATDON010000146.1, read as the reverse complement.
GGCCTTCCGGAAAGCCGATTCCGGAATCGATCTGCGGGTTGAAAACCGGTCGGTCGCCGCGGATCGATTCAATCTGGTGGTCCGGGCGGCGGAATCGCTCGCGAAAGAGGCGAAAATATCCGAAGGGGCGTCGATCGTCTTGACGAAAAACATTCCGGTTTCCGCCGGCCTCGGCGGAGGGAGCAGCGACGCGGCCGCCGCCCTGGTCGGATTGAACCGCCTTTGGTCGCTCGGCTGGTCGCGTCAAAAACTGGCGGATCTCGGAGCCGGCCTCGGGAGCGATGTCCCATTTTTCCTTCAGGGCCCCGCCGCATGGGTGTCGGGCAGAGGCGATCGGGTCGAACGGGCCCCGGCGGCGCCGGCCGGGTGGGTGGTGTTGGCCAATCCCGGATGGCCGGTCTCCACCGCGTGGGTTTATCGGCAAATTTCAAAAAAAATAAGGTTGACAAAGAATGATCCAGAGATTACTATAAGCAGATTTAGCGGCGGCAAGCCTTCGTGGAAGGATATCATCCGAGATCCTTGTAATGATTTGGAAAAAGTGACGCTGAGCGCTTATCCGGTTCTCAAACAAATGAAGGGAAAGCTGGGTCGTTTGGGGGGGGAGGGGGCGATGATGTCGGGAAGCGGTCCGACTCTTTTCGCCCGTTTTCAGACCGAGGGCCAGGCGAAGCGGGCGGCGCGGGTGATTCGAGAAGAGGGCTTGTTTCAGGTCTGGGTGGCGCGAATATTGAGGCGCTCTCCGATTTAGCCTTTTCTGAGTTTGGGGCGTCGACAAGTGGCAAGTCACGAGATTTTGGATCTCGCATTCCCAGGTTCGAATCCTGGCGCCCCAGCCAAACATCTACGTTTTTTGGAGCGGACTTTCGTATGCAGCGGCTGAAACTTTTCTCCGGCAACTCCAATCCGGTCCTGAGCAAGGATGTTTGCGATTATCTCGGCATTCCTTTAGGCCAAGCGACCGTTTCCACGTTCAGCGACGGAGAGATCTTCGTGAAGATCGAGGAGCATGTCCGGGGAAGCGACGTGTTTGTGGTTCAGTCGACGTCGGAGCCGGTCAATACCCATATTATGGAGTTATTGATCATCATCGACGCGCTGAAGCGGGCTTCGGCCAAGGAAATTACGGCGGTTATTCCCTATTATGGATACGCCCGACAAGATCGAAAAGATCAGCCGCGGGTTCCGATCACGGCGAAGCTCGTGGCCGATTTGGTGGTGACGGCGGGGGCCCACCGCGTTTTGACGATCGATCTTCACGCCGGCCAGATTCAAGGCTTCTTTAATATTCCGGTCGATCATCTTTACGCGAGCCCCGTCTTGCTCGACTACTTTCGAAAGAAGAAATTCGACGATCTGGTGGTGGTCTCTCCCGACGCGGGAGGGGTGGAACGGGCGCGGGCCTTCGCCAAGAGAATGAATGTCGGCCTGGCGATCATCGACAAAAGACGGGAGGGGCCGAACCGGACCAAGATCATGAACATCATCGGCGAGGTGGTGAAGCGGGATATCCTGATTTTGGATGACATGATCGACACCGCGGGGACCCTGACGCAAGCGGCGGCGGCGATTAAGGCGAAAGGGGCGGGACGCATTTTCGCGGGTTGCACCCATCCGGTCCTATCGGGCCCCGCGCTGCAAAGATTGAATGAGGCGCCGATCGATGAAGTGGTGGTGACCAACACGATTCCCCTGAAAGGGAAAGAGGAGATTTGCAAAAAGATCACGGCCCTTTCGGTCGCTTCGCTCTTGGGGGAGGCGATCAAAAGAATTCACGAAGAGGCGTCGGTCAGCTCGTTATTCGTGTGAAGGGATCGTTATTCGTGAGGAGATCGTTAAACGTTATTCGTTATTTGTCAAACAGATGTCATTTTCTTTTACGAATAACGAATAACGATTAACGAATAACGTTATTTATAAAAGGGAGGCTTTATGCAGAAGATAGAAATTCAGGGGGAGCGCCGAAAAGAGGGAGGGAAAGGGGTTGCCCGGCAGCTGAGGATGCGGGGCAAGATTCCGGCAGTCCTCTACGGCGCGGGATCTTCGACCTCATTAACTCTCGACCCGAAGGAAATCGATAAGGTGCTTCACTCGGTTTCGGGAGAAAATACCCTCATTAATCTTCAGATCAACACGGAAGGGGGAAAGGCCGAAGGAGACGCGCACGTCGCGATCTTGCGTGATTTTCAAAGAGATCCGATTACCGGAAAAATTTTGCACGCCGATCTTTTCGAGATTTCAATGAATGAGCCGATTCTTGTTAAAGTTCCGGTTGAGGTTGTGGGGACCGTCCCGATCGGCGTGAAAGAGGGAGGGGTGCTCCAGCATAATTTGCGGGAAATCGAGATCCGATGCCTTCCGGCGTTGATCCCGGACCATATCAAGGTAGACGCCTCCGCTTTGGGAATCAGCCAATCGGTTCATGTCAAAGATATTCACCTGGAAGCGGGGATTGAAGTGACGGCCGATCCTGAAGAGGTCCTGGTTTCGATCGTGGCGCCGATCTCGGAGGCGAAATTGGAAGAGCTGCTGACCACGACTCCGAAAGAGGGGAAAGAGCCTGAGGTGATCGGAAAGAAGGAAGAAGAGGCGCTAAAGGCGGAAGGGAAAGAAGGAAAAGAGGGAAAAGAAGGGAAAGGAGAGGCGAAGGCGGAGGGCAAGACCGAGACAAAAGGAAAAGAAGAAAAGAAAGAGACCAAAAAATAGCCCTCTTTTACCGATGGAGCCGCCGTTTTGCCCCTCTCTGACCGGTTCGCCCGAGTTCCTGAAGTTTCTCCCCTTTTGAGAACAAAATCGGTTTGATCTTTTGTCATTGCGAGCGAAGCGAAGCAATCTCTTTTTCAGGTTTTTATCCGCCCTCCGGCGCCTGAGCGGGACGGCTCCGTCTTCCGGCCGGCTTCGCCGCTATTTTGAGATTGCCTTCCATTGAAGCTCATTATCGGCCTCGGGAATCCCGGAAAAAAATACCAAGAGACAAAGCATAACGTCGGTTTTTGGGCCCTCGACGCGTTCGCAAAACGGGAGGGCCTCTCTTTCTCCGAGAAAAAATGCGAGGCCTTGATCGGCCGGGGAAGGCGCCGCGTCTCCGGCGGAAGCGTCGACTTCATTTTAGGAAAACCGCAGACCTTCATGAATCGAAGCGGGGAGTCGGCGCTGGGGCTCCTCCGCGCTTTTGAGATTTCTTTTTCCGACCTGATCGTCGTTTATGACGATCTCGATCTGGAATGCGGCCGGATCCGTTTGAGAAAAAAAGGCCGCTCCGGCGGGCATCGCGGGGTCGCCTCGATTATCGAATCGGTGGGGTCCGAACATTTTCTTCGGGTGAAGATCGGGATCGGAAGGGACCCCCGGCAGGACCCGTCGGATTATGTCTTAACCCCTTTTCCGCCCGATCAACATAAGGCGGTGATGGAGAGTATCGAAAAAGCGGTGGAGGCCTTTCCCCTCCTGCTCGAAGATAAAGTGACGGAGGCGATGAACCGGCTTCATTCCCCGTAAATTTAAAAAGCGAGAGCCATGTCAGTCAATTGCGGCATTATCGGGCTTCCGAACGTCGGAAAGTCCACCCTCTTCAACGCCTTGACCCGCGCGGGCGCGGCGGCGGCGAACTATCCATTCTGCACGGTCGATCCGAACGTGGGGATCGTGGAGGCGCCGGACGAGCGTCTCGACCGGCTGGCGGCGATTTATCATCCCAAAAAGGTGACGCGGGCCCATATGGAGTTCGTCGATATCGCCGGACTGGTGGCGGGAGCGAGCCGGGGAGAAGGTCTCGGCAACCAGTTTCTGGGCCACATCCGGGAGGTGGACGCGCTGATTCATGTCGTCCGCTGTTTTGACGACCCCGAAATCGTTCATGTCAGCGGCGCGGTCGATCCACAGCGCGATATCGAAATCATCGAAACCGAATTGATCTTGAAAGACCTCGATTCGGTCGAAAAGCGGGCGGCCCGGACGGAAAAAAAGGCGAAATCGGGGGAAAAAGAATCGATCCGTGAAATGGCGCTGCTCGCGCGGCTGAAAGAGGCCCTCTCCAAAGGGATATCCGCCCGTGCGGTTTCGGTCGCCGAAGCGGAGGCGCCTTTTTTAAAAGAGATGGCGTTGCTGACGGCGAAGCCGATCCTCTATGTTGCAAATGTGCCGGAGGAGGCTGTGGAGAAAGGGAACGACTATTCCGAAAAGGTGTCTGAAATCGCCCGGCGTGAAGGCGCCGGAAGCTTGGCGATCAGCGGAAAGATCGAATCGGAAATCGCCCTGCTGCCGCCGGAAGAGGGAGCGCTCTTTTTGAAAGAGATCGGCCTGGCGGAGCCGGGCTTGAACCGGCTGATCCGCGCC
>DATDON010000145.1:0-2698 GCA_035293225.1 Candidatus Manganitrophaceae bacterium | reverse complement strand
ACATTCTGCAACCCTGACTTCGCCAAACTCGCGATTACGGAAGGCGAAGGAATAAGGGTCGATCTGTCATTGGATGACATCGAAGAGATTCAAGGCTATGTCGCCGCCGAGGCGAATCACACGAAAAACGCAAAGCTCCGAAAGGAGCTCGATCGACTTTTCGACAAGTTTCAGATCTTTCTGGACGCTTACGACGACCAAGACCAACTTTAATCCCCATCCTAACTCTTCAGGCCCGACCGTCCGGCGCCCTCCCGCCAAGTTCATGCCGGCAGAATTCTAAGATTCTCCATGAGCTTCTTCAGGCTCCGCAGGGAAATCTTCCCCAAAGCGCATGACAAGCCATTCCCAAAAAGCGGTCAGGACGAAGGGGTCCTGCTGTTTATCGCTTCGGGCGCTTTTCGCGCCGCTTACCAATAAAGCGCATTGAAGCGTTTGTGTTTTCGTATTTCGGCAAAGTCCTCTCGTTTCCATTTATTGTATGACATCGTCAAGCGGCGAGAACGACTCGCCCCCTTATTGACCTCCGCCCCCCATTTCCTCTAACGTAGAGATAAAGGTGTTTTTAACGCTCGTGGGAGGAGGCGCATCATGGGAAAAAATCTGACTCAAAAAATATTGGAGCCGCGGCTCAAGGCCGGCCGCCTGACGCCGGGGGAGGAGATCGGGATCAAAGTCGATCAGGTCATCACGCAAGACGCCACCGGGACGGTCGCCTATTTGCAATTCGAGGCGCTCGGGCTTCCGAAAATCCAGGTCCCGCTGGCGGTGGCTTACGTCGATCACAACACCCTTCAGACGACCTTCCGCAACGCCGACGATCACCTCTTTCTTCAAACCGCCGCCGCCAAATACGGCGCCTACTTCTCCCGCCCCGGGAACGGAATCATCCACCAGGTCCATCTGGAGCGCTTCGCCAAGCCGGGCGGGGTGTTGGTCGGCTCCGACAGCCACTGCTGCAACGCCGGCGCGATGGCGATGTTCGCCTTGGGAACGGGGGGGCTCGACATCACGCAGGCGATGGCGACCGGCCTTTTCTACCTCCGGGCGCCGGAGGTCCATCGGATCCGGCTGGAGGGGGAGATCAGCCGTCCGTGGGTGACCTCGATGGATGTCATGCTCGAATTGCTCCGGCGGGTCACGGTGAAGGGAGGGGTCGGAAAGGTCTTTGAATTCGACGGGCCCGGCGTGGCGGGCCTCTCATTGACCGAACGGGCGACGATCTCCAACATGGGGATCGAAACCGGCGCGACCGCCGCGATCTTCCCGTCGGATGATCGGACCCGGTTCTATCTGGCGGCGGAGGGGCGGGAGAAGGAATGGATCGATCTGAAGGCCGATCCCGACGCGGAATATGCCGGCGAAATACGGGTGGGCCTTTCTCAATTGGAGCCGTTGATCGCCAAGCCTCACAATCCGGACAATGTCGTCCCGATCTCGGAGTGCGCCGGGATCAAGGTCGATCAGGTCTGCGTCGGGAGCTGCACGAACTCCTCTCTCCCGATCATGAGGCAGATCGCCGCCCTTCTCGACGGGCGAACCGTCGCCCCGACGGTCAGCATGCTCTTGACCCCCGGCTCGAAACAGGTCCTGGAAAACCTGATCGATTCCGGCGATCTGGGGAAGATCATCAAGGCGGGGGCGCGTGTTCTCGAGCCGGTCTGCGGCCCCTGCGTCGGGATGGGGGGAGAGCCCGGAAGCGACACGGTCACCGTCCGGTCGTTCAACCGGAACTTTAAAGGGCGCTCCGGCAATCCGACGGCGAAGATGTATCTCTGCAATCCGATCGCCGCGACCGCCATCGCGCTGCGCGGCGAGATCGTCGATCCCCGGACGCTGGGGCTCGACGTCCCGATCGTCGAGGAGCCGGACCGATATATCGTCGACGACAATATGATTCTTCCCCCGGCGGAACATCCCGAAGCGGCGTCGATCTACCATCCCGCGTCGATCCCCCCGATCCCGGTCAAGGCGCCGCTCGAAAAAAGCTTCACCGCGAAGATCCTCTTAAAATTGGGGGACAACGTCTCGACCGACGAGATCATGCCGGCCGGCTCCGAGGTCCTCCCTTATCGCTCCGATATCCCGATGATCTCCCGCTTTCTCTTCCGAAACATCGATCCCGACTTCGCAAAACGCGCCGAGGCGGCGAAACGTTCTTTCATCATCGCCGGATCGAACTACGGCCAAGGCTCCTCGAGAGAGCATGCCGCATTGGCGCCGATGTATCTGGGGATGCGGGGGGTGATCTGCAAGTCGATCGCCCGGATTCATCGGTCGAACCTGATCAACTACGGCCTTCTCCCGCTGATCTTTGTCGATGAGACAGATTACGAAAAGATCGATCCGGGAGACCGGCTGAAATTCAGCCGGTTGAAAGAGGCGATCCGGCCGGGCGAGAGCCGTCTGACGGTTCAGAACGTGACGAAAAACTCCCCATTCAGCGTCAAGCTGATCCTCTCGGAGCGGGAGCATGAGGTCCTTTTTGACGGAGGGCTCCTCCCTTACTTAAAAGGGAAGATTCGAGGAGACGGCGAAGGGGTCCGGTTGGAAGGGGTTCAGATCGCCCACTCCCCCGCGGAAGAGTGCCATTGACCTGTAGGGGCGGTTTGCGTTCTACCTCCAGCTTTCGTTTTACCTCCAGCTATTTCCCGAAGGTCACAACCATTTCCAGGAGGTCACAGGGGCCTGCCCCTAC
>DATDON010000144.1:0-5532 GCA_035293225.1 Candidatus Manganitrophaceae bacterium | reverse complement strand
GATAATTTTCGGCGTCCGGAAGAAAGGGCCTTCACGGTCCGGGGCGTTTGCCAGCGCCTCTTCGGCAGGGAGGGAGGGGCGCGCCTGATCTTCCCGAAAAACATTCGAAAGCGGCAGAACATGGGACGTCGGCTCGACCTTGGACGTGTCCAGTTGGTTCAATTTTTCGATGTAAGACAAAATATGGCTGAGCTGCTCGGAAAACCGCTCGGTCTCTTCCGGCGTCAAGCTGAGCCGGGCCAACTTCGCGACCCTTTTAACCTGCTCTTGGCTGATCTTCATTTTATCCTTTTACTTTTATATGTGGGGGCCTGTGCGGAGAACTCGTTAACCGTTAAACGTTCTTCGTTATTCGGAAAAGCTCTTACGTTTAACGAATAATGGTTCACGAATAACGTCCTTCGCCCCTGCCTCCCCGCCGGCCCTGGTCCCTGCTCTAACACTTTTCCAGTCTAGCATATTTCAACGCCAATTTCTTGATTCCGACCGTGGAAAAGGCGACCGTCACCTTGGTCTCTTCCCCCTCCCCCTCGACCTTTCGGACCGTCCCAATTCCAAAGAGAGGATGCCGGACCGTCGCCCCCACCGGATATTCTCCCGCTTCGCTCTCCTCGATATCGGAATAGACCGGCTCGTCTCTCTTGTTTTTTATCCCCCAAGCCGGCGCGCTTCTTCCAAGGGAGGCTGGATGCGAGGAGCGGATTGCGGCGACCGAAATCGATTCCGAAGGAAGCTCGCCCAAAAAACGGGAGGGGGCGTTCCATTGGGACGACCCGTAAAGGCGCCGCCGCGTCGCGCTCACCAAATAGAGCCGCTCTTTGGCGCGGGTCATCCCGACATAGCAGAGCCGCCGTTCTTCTTCCATTTCCCTGAGATCGGTCAAGGAGCGCGAATGGGGGAAAAGCCCCTCTTCCATGCCGACCAGGAAGACCACCGGAAACTCCAACCCTTTCGCCGAATGGAGGGTCATCAGCGTCACCCCTCCCTCCGGGGCGCCCTGTTCGTCTCCGTTGGTGACCAAGGCGATCTGATCGAGAAAGTCTTTCAGCCCCGTCCGCTGAGCCGGGGCGTCTCCGGCGCCGTCCGGCGCCTCATCGGGGAACGGGGCGACCTCAAACGCGTCGGCGGCGGAAATAAATTCGAGGACGTTCTCGATCCGCCCTTCCGATTCGGTTCCGAATTCCTTTTTCAAGAGGTCGAAATAATGAATCTCATCGACGAGAAAACGGAGCGCCTCCTTGGGAGACGCGCCCGCCGCGTAGGAGCGGAGCCCCTCGATCAATCCTGAAAACACGCTCAATCCCCTTTTGGCCGAAGCGGTCAGCCCGATCTCTTCCGACGCGGCGACCGCCTGAAAGAGGGGGATCCGATTCGCCTCCGAGAAAGCGGTCAACGCCTCCAGGGTGGCCGCCCCGACGCCGCGCGCCGGAAGATTGACCACGCGGCGGAAGCTCAACGCGTCCTCCGGATAGACGATGAGCCTCAAATAGGCGATGAGGTCCTTGATCTCCTTCCGCTCGTAAAAACGGAGGCCGCCGTAGATAAAGTACGGGATTCCGGCTGCGCGGAGACTCTCCTCGATGACGCGTGATTGGGCGTTGGTCCGGTAAAGGACGCAAAAGTCGGAGAGGCCCCTCCCCTCCTCTTCGCGGAGTCTTTGAAGGGTCCTCCGAACGAAGAGCGCCTCGTCCTCTTCATTTTCGACCTGCCCCCAGACGATCGGGGCCCCGACGCCGTTTTCGGTCCAGAGTTGTTTTGATTTCCGACGAATATTCTTCGCGATCACCGCCGACGCCGCGGACAGAATGGTCTGCGTCGATCGATAATTCTGGCTCAGGACCACCACCTTCGCGTCTGGAAAATCCCGCTCGAAGCTGAGGATGTTTCCGACATCGGCGCCGCGAAAGGCGTAGATCGACTGATCATCGTCCCCCACCACGCAAATATTTCTCCGGGCCGACGTCAGCAGGCGGATCAGGCGGTATTGCGCCGCATTGGTGTCTTGATATTCATCGACCATCACGTATTGATATTGCTCTTGATACCGCCGTAAAACTTCCGACGCCGACTCGAACAGGCGGATCGCCAGGCCGATCAAGTCGTCGAAATCGACCCCCTGCGCGGCGGCCAGCCGCTCCTGGTAAAGGGCGTAGACTTTCCTCAATTTATCTTCAAAGCCGAAGCGCTCCGCCGTCCCGCCGTATTGATCGGGCGAGATCAGATCGCTCTTCAACTGACTGATCCGGCCTGCGAACATCCGCGCCGGATAAAGATCCTCATTGACCGAAAGCGCCTCCGAACAGGCCTTGACCAGGGCCAATTGATCGGCGGCGTCGTAAACGACAAAGTCGTTTTTGTATCCTAAGCGGTGGATATCCCGCCTTAGAATCCTCAAACAGGCGGCGTGGAAGGTGGAGATGAGCGCCTCCCCCTCTTTTTTCGAAGGGATCAGACGCTCCACCCGCTCTTTCAGCTCCCGGGCGGCTTTATTGGTAAAGGTCACCGCCCAGATCCGGCGGGGCGAAACGGAGCGCGATCCGACGAGATAGGCGATCCGGTGGGCGATGACGCGGGTCTTCCCGCTCCCCGCCCCCGCCAGAATGAGAAGCGGCCCTTCCGTCTGTTGGACCGCTTCCAACTGCCTCGGGTTGAGATCATTGAGGAAGTCGATCATGTTCCCGCCATCGGGCTTTTCGATGAAGCCTTCATTTTGAAATTCGAGATTTGAAATTTTTACTCCACCGTCACGCTTTTCGCCAAGTTCCTCGGTTGATCGACGTCGCTTCCCCGGAGGACGGCGATGTGGTAGGCCAAGAGTTGGAGGGGAACCGTCATTAAAATAGGGCTGAAATAAGGGGCCGCTTTCGGAACAAAAAAGACCTCATCGGCCAGGGAGGCCATTTCATGATCTCCGTCCTCGATCAGGGCGATGATCTTCCCCTCCCTTGCCTTCACCTCCATGACATTGTTGATGATCTTCTCGTAAACGGCGTCCCTCGGCGCAAGAATGATCACCGGCATGTTTTCGTCGATCAGCGCGATCGGCCCATGTTTCATCTCCCCGGCCGGGTATCCCTCCGCGTGAATATAGGAGATCTCCTTCAATTTCAGCGCCCCTTCAAGGGCGACGGGGTAGTGGATTCCCCGCCCCAGATAGAGAAAATCCCGGCGCCGGAAATAACCTTTCGCGATCGCGGCGATCCGATCCTCGCGCTTTAAGAGATCTTCGATCTGTTTCGGAAGGAGGATCAGCTCGTGGATCAAACGCCTCCCTTCCTCTTCCGAAAGAACCCCCCGCTTCCGTCCGAGAAAAATCGCCAGGAGGGAAAGGGCGGTCAGTTGGGTGGTGAAGGCCTTGGTCGAAGCGACCGAGATTTCCGGCCCGGCGTGGGTGTAAAGAACGCCGTTCGCTTCCCGGCTGGCGCTGCTCCCCACGACGTTGCAGAGGGCCAGAACAGGGCAGCCCTTCGACCGGGCTTCCTTCATCGCGGCCAATGTGTCGGCGGTTTCGCCCGATTGAGAAATCGCAGCCACCAAATTGTCGGGGGCGAGACACGGATCGCGGTAGCGAAACTCGGAAGCGATATCGACCTCGGTCGGAAGATGGGCGATCCCTTCTATCAAATACTTTCCAACAAGGGCGGCGTGCCAGGAGGTGCCGCAGCCGACCAGAACCATCCGCCGGCAGGCTAGAATCTGCGCGTCGGTCCACCCGATCTCCCCGAGGAAAACCTCCCCCGTCTCCTCCGTCACGCGGCCCCGGATGGTATCGACAATGGCCCGGGGCTGCTCATGTATCTCTTTCTGCATGAAATGCCGATATCCCCCTTTTTCGGCCATGACCGGGTCCCACGCGATCAATTGGCTTTTTTTCGCAAGCGTCGCCCCCCTCACATCTTTGATTTCAAAACCGCTCGGCGAAAAGATCGCCATCTCTCCGTCTTCCAGGAAAAGGACCTCCCGCGTATGCCCCAAAAACGCCGGAATATCCGAGGCGACAAAATACTCTTTCTCTCCCAACCCCACCACCAGCGGGCAGCCCGAACGGACGGCGATCAGGCGGTCCGGCTCTTTTTCCGAAACAAGGCAGATCGCGTAACTCCCGCGCAGTTTCTCGACCGCCCTTCGAACCGCTTCTTCGAGCGTCGCCCCTTTTTGGTGAAACGAATCGATCAGGTGGGCGATCACCTCCGTGTCGGTCTCGGAGGCGAATTTGCGGCCCTCCGCCGCCAGCTCTTTTTTAAGAGAAAGGTAGTTTTCGATAATACCGTTATGGATTAAGACGAGCGCGCCGGCGCGGTGAGGATGGGCGTTTTCCTCGGAAGGCCTTCCATGCGTCGCCCAACGGGTGTGGCCGATTCCGACGCGGCCTCTCGGAGAGATTCCGGTGAGGATATCCTCCAGCGCCGACAACTTCCCGACCGAGCGCTTCACCTCCAGCTTGCCGTCTGAAAAATAAGCGACGCCGGCGGAGTCGTATCCCCGATATTCCAACCGCCGAAGGCCGTCCAGCAGAAGCGAAACGACGTTTTTATTTCCGACGTATCCGATGATGCCGCACATAATCCGTGATCCGTTAAACGTTAATCGTTACCGGTTAAACGTAAGAGCGAGAAAATTCTGCCTTGACGATTCATGATTAACGTCTTTTCCTCTCATCTCCTCGTTTGCTCCTTTTCTTTTTCATCCACCCCTCCTTGTTCTCCTGCCTCACCCGGGAGATCGCGAGCGCGTCCGGCGGGACATCCTGGGTGATCGTCGAGCCGGCCGCGATCAGCGACCGCGCTCCCACCCGGACCGGCGCGATGAGTTGGGTGTCGCTGCCGATAAACGCCTCGTCTTCGATAATCGTTTGGTATTTTTTCGCGCCGTCGTAGTTGCAGGTGATCGTCCCGGCGCCGATGTTGACCCCCTTGCCGACCACCGCGTCGCCCAGATAACTCAAGTGGTTCGCCTTGGAGCCCGCGCCGAGTTCGGTCTTCTTCATTTCGACGAAATTTCCGACCTTGGCGCCCCGCCGCAGCGCGCTTCCGGACCGCAGATGGGCGAAGGGGCCGACGGAGGCGCCCGATTCGATCTCCGCCTCTTCGATCACGCAGAAATCCTTGATCACGACCCCCTCTCCCAACCGGCTGTTTTTGACGCGGGAGGGGTAAATCACGCAATCGGCCTCTATCCGGGTATTCCCTTCCAATACTGTTCCGGGATGAATCACGCAGTCCGGGCCAATCTCAACGGAGGCGTCGATGCGGATCCGCGCCGGGTCGAGCAGGGTCACCCCCGCCTCCATCCAGCGCGCGTTGATCCGCTTCCGGAGGATTCCATCCGCGACGGCGAGATCGGCCCGGCTGTTGACGCCGAGGACCTCCTCAAAAGGCGCCTCCCATGCGGCAAGACGGGCCCCCTGGCGCGCCGCGGTCTGGACAATATCGGTCAGATAATACTCTTTTTGCCGGTTTTCCGGCTTGACTTTTTCAAGCGCCTCAAAGAGAAAGGGCGCCTGCGCGACGTACACCCCGGCGTTCACTTCTT
>DATDON010000143.1:0-4403 GCA_035293225.1 Candidatus Manganitrophaceae bacterium | reverse complement strand
GCCGCGGCCAGTTCCATTTCGGGGACGCTCTCCGGTTGCGCCGGCGCGGCTTCCGGCTCGACAAGCGCCGTCATTTCACTCTTGGAAAGCGCAGCCGTGGGCTCGGCGGCGGGTTCCGTCGGAGGAACGGCCATTTCGGAAGGGAGTGGAAGAAGCGCCGCCCCCATCGGGGCTTTAGGAGGGGGAAGGGCCTTCGAAGCCTCCCGCAGATCGACTTTGAATTGATTGCCGTTCTGGCTCAACGAATAGGAAACCGGCCTCTTGAGATCTAAAACCAAGCGAAGTTTGTCGGGGTGCCGGCCGATCCGAACCTGTTTGACGGCGCGATGCTTCGCCGGGATGACCTTGGTTTTCATGGCGCTCTTCACATGCGGCAGGTCGATGACCAACCTGTTCTTTCCCAGCAGAAAAACTTCGGGGGTCAATCGGCCGTCCGACGTCAACACCAACTGCAGCCCCTCCTTTCGATCGAACCGGATATTCTTGACCGTTTTGGCCGGCGGAAGAGAAACCTCCTCTTTGACGGCGGGCGGAAGGATCGGTGCGGCCTCTTCAACCGCCTTCTGCGGTTCCTTCGACCCCTTTTCCGGACCCTGCGAGACGGGGTTGGCGACTTCGACGATCAGATTCGTCCCCTCCGTCCTGACGTTGGTTTCCACCCCCTCGGTCAACTCGATTTCCAGCCGGGAGACCTGGGCGCCCTCCCCCCCCTTCGGCTGAATCGAACGGATCGCCCCCTGATCGACCGGAATTTTTTCGGTGAATTTTCCCAATCCGATTCCCGCCATATCGACGATCAACCGCGCCGGATCGCTCAGGTGGAACGTGGTATAGATCATCGGCTGCTGTCCTTCCACCTTTATTTCCGTCTTTTCCGCTCCCGGGTTCACGGTGATATTTTGAATTTCAGAAGAGGAGGAGGACTCCGTCACGACCTGCGACGTTTTAGGAGAACACGAAAGCAGGAGCGTTAAGAATATAGATAAAATTATTCCACTTTGACCGCGGATCATTCTAACCCCTCCTTTTGGGGATGAAGTTCCATCACCACCTCTCTAACTTGATTTTCTCCGAAGATATCCAGATATCTTTCAACCACCAGGAGATCCTTCTGGGTGATGCGCGCCACCACGCCGGCGTTTAAACCGATCTTCGTTCCTTTCCGGACGGGATACCCTTTTCCGTCCGGCGTTTGAATGATGGCGCCGTATCCGAATCCCCCCCACACCACGCCGATCAGTTTCAACTCGGACAACTCTCTCCTTTGCAAAGGGGGAAGGTTCTCCCCGCCGAGCCGTTTTCCGGAGGCGACGATGATCGATTTAAAAGGATCGCGCCTTCCTTCCGGAATATACTGAAAAAGAACGCCGGGATCCTCCTGCTTTATCGCGACCGGGGCGGGCGGGAGCGCAGGCGTTCCGGCTTCCGGTTTTGGAGCGTTTGCCTTCGGCGCCGGGGCCGGAGCGGGAGCCGGGGAAGGGGCGGGTCCTCCGCATCCGGCAAAAATAAGGCCGGATAAAATAATACCGATAAAATATCCAGTCACTGTCCGCTTCACGGCCCCTTCCCTCCCGTTGGAGGATTTTGAGCCTTTCCCTTTTCAGGAAGCTTTTGAACGGCGCTCTCATCTACCGAAGCGAAGGCGGTCGCCGAAAAACTCGTTTGAATCAGGAACTTATTCTTTTCAGTTTTCGCGTTCCCCATCTTGATATTCGACACGTTGACGATGCGGGGGAGCTTGCTGATTTTGTCGAAAAAAACCCCGAGCGCGTGGTAGCCTCCCGCCACCTCGACGTTCACCGGAATCTCCACGTAGAGCCCCGATGGATTCTGTTTCTTTTCCGCCGGTTTCCATAATTTGAAATCGAGTCCGGTCCTCCCCCCCAATTCGGAGACCTGCTTCAAGAGAATCTCGACTTCCGCCTGCGGCGGCAACTGCTCTTTCAATTCCGTGAGCTGCCGCTGCAGCTCCTTATTTTCCTTGATCAACTCCTCCAGGCGCCGGGCCTTGGTTCGGTGGACGTTGATGTCGTTATTCAAACTGTTGATCGCTTCGTTAAATTGAGAAATTTCGGCCGATTTCGGAATGAAGATAAACCAGACGAAAGCGCCGGAAATAATCACCAGAATGAGGACCAGCGAAATAAATTTCTGAGTATTGGTAAGGCTTTTAAGTTTTTCGAGATTGATGGCCATCCGCTCTTCCGCCGGCTTAAGAAATAATCGCCAATTTTAATTTGAAGGTGTAAACGGCGATCTGCTCTTCCAAGCTCTGCCGCGACTCCAAAATCTGCACATCTTTAAAAAAGGGGGATTTCTTGAGATTGTTGATAAAATCGACGATTTCGCTGTTGGTGGTCGCCTTCCCTTCCAAATCGATCGTTCCCCCCTGTTCGTTCATGTTCATAAGCCAGACCCGGTCCGGCATGCTTCTGCTGACTTCATCAAGCAAATGGACCGGAATCGACTGGTTTTTCCGAAGCCGCTCGATGATTTTAATCTTCTCTTCCACCACCTTTTTGTCGCGCTCATAATTTTCGACTTCCTTCACTTTGGCCTTCAGGGCGGTCAGATCGGAGGTGAGTTTGGTCTTCTCGGCGTTCAAACCGTCCACCTTTTCATTTAGAAGAATCCAGATGTATCCCAAAATTAAAATGGCGATGGAAAGAATCACGGAAGCCAGGATGAGTTGAGACTGTATCTCAATCTTCCTCTTGGTCTTCTTGGTCTTCTGCGACGGGAGTAAATTGATTTTGATCATCGCTTACCGGTCCCCTACCCGCCGGATGGCCAATCCGACCCCCACCGCCGCCAGGGGCGCCATCTCTTGAATATACTGGGGGTCGAACAATTTCTTCGAAATTTCCACCTTGCTGAAGGGGTTGGCTATTTCAACCGGCGCCCCGGACTTATCGGACAAACTGGAAAGGAGGTTCGGAATTTTTGACGCGCCGCCGCTGATCAATATCCGATCGATATTTTCGTTCGTCGACGTCGTCTTGAAGTAATCGAAAGAACGAATCACCTCCGACGAAATTTCCATGTTCAGGTTGTTGATGATATTGGAAAGCGCCTCGGGGTCGATCCCTTCCACCGCCTCTTTGCGCTTCGCTTTTTCGGCCTGTTCATAATTGACATTGAACTCTCTTTGGATCGTTTCATTATAGCGGTTCCCGCCGATGGAAATATCCCGCGTAAAAGCGAACGTTCCGCTCTTTAATATGTTAATGTTCATGACGCTGGCGCCGATATTGACCAGCGCGACGATTTCGCCCTCCCGAACGTCGTAATTGACGCCGAACATATTTTCGAGGGTAAAGGCGTCCACGTCGACCACCACGGGATTCAACCCGGCCTCCGTCACCAAAGTGGTGTATTCGGTCAGCTTGTCTTTTTTAACGGCGACCAACAGCACTTCCATCTGATCCTTCGCCTCTTGATGTTCCGGCGTTCTAAGAATATGAAAGTCGATATTCACATCGTTGATATCGAAGGGGATGTATTGCTCCGCCTCCCACTTGATCGATTCTTCCAGCTCATCTTCCGCCATCACGGGAAGATTGATTTTTTTGACGATGACCGAGTGGCCGGAAACGGAAAGCGCCACATCCTTCACCTTGACCGCCTGCTCCGCCAATAAATCTTTGATCGCGGAGACGACCCGCCCGGCGTCCATCACCGTTCCGTCCACGATCAATTCCGGATCGAGGGGCTTGACCCCGAACTTCTGAAGATGATATCCCTTTCCGGACTGCTTCAACTGAACCAGCTTGATGGCGCCCGAACCGATATCCAATCCGATCAGATCTTTTTTGCGTGAAAACGAAAAACCCATCTCAATTCATCCTTCGCTCGGACGCCGCTCTTTTTTTCCGGATCGCGAATAAATGATCTTCTTGATCTCTTTGACGTTCTCCTCCGAGTAAAGGCGCCAATTTCGCCAGTCCCGTCCCACATTTGAAATCAAGCCTTCGCTTTCCCATCGAAACAAGGTGGCTTTGGAAATGTCGAACAATTCACAGATGTCTTTGGTCTTATACTTGTTCTTCTGTTTTCGAATCATGGGAGGGTCCTCGTATATCCCGCCGGGCAATTTGACGATATTAAGTATACTTAGTATTTTTCTTTTGTCAAGAAAAGAGAGGGGCGTTTTTATTCATTTTTCGAGATATGACTCGCCGGAGCGGCCCGACGGAGAGGGCGTCGTGGCGCCGAAAAATGAAAAGAGAAGAAAAGCGGGATGAATTTTACCCCCCCCCTTTTTTCATTTGGAGGAGTCTACGGGCGGACGTTCGGATCACTTCGGGGACCCCTTTATTCTTGGAAACGCCCCCCAGCTCTTTGGCCTTTAGGATCTTCAAAAAACCGAGCGAGAGGCCGACCGGGGTTTTGGGATTATTGAC
>DATDON010000142.1:0-2668 GCA_035293225.1 Candidatus Manganitrophaceae bacterium | reverse complement strand
GGAAGCGCGGCCGAGGTCGATCTGGCCCGTCGGGTCCGGGACGGGATGAAGTCTCCGAGCGTCTCCTTTGCGGGGAAGACCACGGTCCGTGAAATGATGGCGCTGGTCGAGCGATGCCGCCTCTTTATCACCAACGACTCCGGCCCGATGCACGTCGCCTCGGTCCTGGGCGTTCCGGTGGTCGCGGTGTTCGGTCCGACCGATCCTTCGGCGACCCCTCCGTCCGGCCCGGCCGCCATCGTTCGGAATAAAGTGGAGTGCGCCCCCTGCGTCCACCGGGAGTGTCCGATAGACCATCGCTGCATGGAGGGGGTTTCCGCCGGGAGGGTCCTGGAAGAGGCCGAAAGGTTGATGAAGAATGGCGCGGGAGGGAGCGCCGCCGTCTTTCTCGACCGCGACGGGACGATCATTCGCGATGTCGGTCATTTGAGTTCGCTCGATCAGCTTTCTCTGATCCCCGGATCGGCGCGGGCGGTCGGCCGACTCAATCGGGCAGGCGTTCGAACGATCTTGGTGACCAATCAATCGGGGGTGGCGCGCGGCCTTTTTACCGAGGCCTTTTTGGATGAGGCGCATCGGCGTCTCCAAACGCTTCTCGCGAAAGAGGGCGCCCGCCTGGATCGGATTTACTATTGTCCCCATCACCCCGATTTTATGCGGTGCGATTGCCGAAAACCGGAAATGGGAATGGTGGAGCGGGCGGTTCGGGAGAGCCCGATTGATCTCTCGCGGTCCTATGTGGTCGGAGACAAATCGCTCGATATCGCCCTCGCGCGAGGGGGGGCGAAAGGCGTTTTGGTCCGAACCGGATACGGGGAGAGCGCCCTTCAGGAAATCTCCCGTTCAGAAAAACGGCCCGATCATGTCGCTTTGGATCTTTCCGCCGCGGTCGAATGGATTTTGGAGGATATACAAAAAAGGGATCGACGTTGACCTTCAGGGAATGGTTTCTGGTGAAACAGAAACCCATGAAGGGGCCCGAGGCGATGTTAAAGGAGAATCCCCGAATCGCGGTCGTCAAGCTCGGCTCCATCGGAGACTGTCTTCATATGCTCCCGGTGATGAGGGCGCTGCGCCGGAATTTCCCGAAGGCCGCGCTCGTCTGGGTGGTCGAAGAGAAATCGAGGGAGATCCCGACGGGTCAAGACGGGATCGATGAGGTCATGGTCGTCGACACGCGGGGGTGGAGAAGCCTGCTCAAATCGGGCAGGGTGATTTCGGCCTTTCGCGCCGTCCGGTCTTTTCAAAAGCGCTGTTCCGAACGCCGGTTCGATTGGGCGATAGACGGCCAGGGCCTGATCAAAAGCGGGCTCATCACATGGCTGACCGGCGCTCCGATTCGCGTCGGCTTCGCCCGGGAAGATTGTCGGGAGGGGCTCAATACGCTCTTCACGAACCGCCGCATTCACCCGGGCGCCGAGCATGTGGTCGAGCGGAATCTTTCTCTTCTGGAGGGGGTCGGCGCGCCCGATCGATCGGTCTCTTTTGATTTCACATTGCCCCCGGAGGCGGTCGAGCGGATCGATTCCTGGCTTCAATCGAAAGGCTTGATCGTCCGACCGCGGGTCGCGCTGCATCCCGGGGCCGGGTTCGAGACGAAGCGATGGCCGCTGGAATCTTTCCTGAAGTTGGGAGAGCGCCTTGCCGTCGAGGGAATCGATATCATCCTGACCGCTTCGGAGGAAGAGGCCGAATCGATCCGCCAGGTTCCCTCCCTAAAAGAGGGGAGATGGGTCTGGGCGCCCCCGTTTACGTTAAAAGAGCTTGCCGCCCTCTACAAGAAGTGCGACGCGATGGTGGGAGGGGACACCGGGCCGCTTCATCTGGCCGCGGCGGTCGGGTGTCCGACGGTGGGGCTTTTCGGCCCTTCGGAGTCGGGGCGGAGCGGCCCGTACGGGGAGCGGCGCCGGATCATCCAGAAAGCGTGCGCCTGCCGGGGCGCTTCTCCTTATTTCCCAAGGCGGTGCCGCCAGGCGGTCGGATGCATCCAAGAGATTCAGGTGGAAGAGGTCTACCAGAGGGTGAGGGAGATATTAAAAGCAGTTTAAGGTTGAGGTTGAGATAGAGTAAGCCGATTATTTTGTCTTGACCTGAGCCTCAGCCTCAACGTTAGAATATGAAGGGGAATCTATGGCGATCGATAAAGAGCTTCTGGAAATACTGGCCTGTCCCAAATGCAAGGGGGACATTCAGTTGAACGATAAAGGGGACGGGCTGATCTGCCCGAAATGCAAGCTGATGTATCCGATCCGGGAGGATATCCCGATCATGTTGATCGATGAGGCGATCAAAATTCGATGAGCGCCGCGGACCGGCCGAGGCTGTCGGTGACGGTCATCACGCTGAATGAGGAATCGGAGATCGGGGCATGCCTTGCGAGCGTCGCCTGGGCCGATGAAATCGTGGTGGTCGATTCCGGGAGCGCCGATCGAACGGTCGAGATCGCGAAAAAGTATACCGAAAGGGTTTTATACCACGAATGGCCGGGGTACGCGGCGCAGAAGAATTGGGCGCTCGGCCAGGCTTCTCATGACTGGGTCCTCAGCCTCGACGCGGATGAGCGGGTCGCCCCCGATCTTCAGGCCGAGATACGGGAGGCGTTGACGGCGCCCGCGCGCGCCGGTTATTACATCGGCCGGAAAAACTTTTTTTTAGGCCGGTGGATCCG
>DATDON010000141.1:0-4664 GCA_035293225.1 Candidatus Manganitrophaceae bacterium | reverse complement strand
ATGTTCCACCCCGGAGGGGGCGAGAACGACCGATTGCGCCTTGATCGCCTGTTCCTCCGACCCGACCCGGAACATCCCCTCCCCCTCCAAAACGTAATAGACCTTATCTTCTCCCTCGTGGGCGTGCGGTTTCTGAGCCTGCCCCGGCTCAAAACAATAAAGATCGCAGTACATCCGCTCGGTGTCAAAAAGATTGGTCTTTTTCATTTTTTCAGCCGAAAAAACCTTCATCTTCTCAATACTCAATACCTGCATCCCTTCCTCCATTTATATGTGGGGGTGTCTATTTATATCTGGGGGCCCTACGGCGAATTCGTTAACCGGTAAACGTTATTTGTTATTCGGAAAGGTTCTTCCGTTTAACGAATAACGTCCTTTACGCTCCCAGGCCCTATAAATAACCGGCGTCGATCAATAAAAAAAAGCGGGAGAAAATCTCTCCCACGATGACCATCAACATGGCGATATAAAGAAGTCCGGTGGCCGACATGGTCGCCCGTTCTTTGACCGTCTGCAAGATCATCGGGGCGAGGATCAGCGGCCCGACCAGCCCGATTAGAATCCGGATCCAAAGATAGAGTCCTTCAAAGGTATTCAACCGAAGGGCGTCCCGCAACCGCTCCGAAGGGGCGATCAAAAAGAGATTCGCGCCGGCCAGCGCCGCTTCAACGATCACAAAGATCATAAAGAGCTTCGCCAGGTTCCGGAGCGGAACGATCGACAATGCGGGGCGGGTCAGGTAACTGTGTCCCAACAGCATCCCCAAGACCCCCGCCCCCAAGAGGAGGCTGGAGGCCAAAAAGTAGATGGAAAGGGTCATCGCCCGGAGGGGAGAAGCCCCGGAGGGGAGATAATAACCGACAGTTGACAAGATCGCCAAGGCGCCGACCCCCGTTCCGCCCCACAAAAGGGAACGGCTATGATGAGGATGGCGGAACCAGAGCCTCAAGTTATAAACGAATAAAAGAAGGGTAAAAAGAGAAAAGAAAACGAGGACGGCCCCCCGCCAAACGAGCGCTCCGTCTCCCCCTACCATGAAGCGTCCTCCCTGCCAGAAGGGGGGGAAAAGGGCGAGCCCGGCGATCATGGAGGTGAAGAAGACCGATCCGTTGGTCCGGAAAAACCCAAGGCCGACCGTTTCAAGCGAAGGGAGGGAAAGAAGAAAAACACCCCCCACCGCCAACTGGCCGAAGACCAAAAATGCGATTTCTTGTATCCGCTCCATCAATTTTCCTCGGGGGGAGGGGGAGAGCTCCCCTCATCATACATGCCGAGCCCGTTTTCCTCCTCTTCTTCCTTCCCTTCCAATGTCAAAAGGGGCGATCCATGATGATGGATGAGAAGCCAGCCCCCCTCCCGCCGCTCGAAAAGATTGGTGGACATGACCTTTCCCTCGACCCAGTTCCCCTGATCCTGAGTGGAGATCAACTCCATACAGACCGCCCAGGCCCAGTCCCCCTTGACCATCACGTCGAGCAGATTGACCGAAAATTTAATCTCATAAGTATGGTTGAAAATAAGGACCCAACTGTCCCTCACCTCCTGCCAGCCGATCCGGACCTCCCATCCGGGATGGACGCATTTGACGTAATCTTCCTTCACCCACATGGCGTCCATCTGTTGGATGTCCAACTTCTCAAAGGCTTGGTAGAAGGCTTCATTCGCCCGCCGCACCGCTTCGATGTCGTTGGCGCTCACCGTCTCACCCCGCTCCACTACTCTACCTCCTCCAGATAGTCCCGGACCTCTTTTCGAATCTGATCGGCGCTCCACCCCAACTCTTTCCCCATCTGCGCTGCGACCTGGTCGATCAGCTCGGGGGAGCGGTTGTAGGGGGTCAGGGCCAGGGAGGTTCTCCGACGCATAAAGTCAGAGAGCCGTTTCGCCATCTCCATCCGGACCGCGTAGACCGCCTCGGCCAAAAGAGGAAATCCGAGAGGGGTCAATGGTTTCAACAATGACCCGCTCTGACGGGAAAGGGAAAGCACGTCCTGATATTTCGTTCCGTACGCCCCGATCAGATAGCGGACCGTCTCGGCGCCGAGGTGATAGCGCTCTTGGGCCCGGGGGGTCTCCTCTTTTAGATAATCGGCCAGCGTCCCCATCTCCCCGCCGTAGAGGGGGGGCTCTTGAGGAGGCCGCTCGCGCGCCTTGAGGTCCCGCCGCGCTTTGAGGATTGCCTCAACCCCTTTTTGCGCCGCGCCTCGGAAGAGGGTGTATTTTCCCCCGGCCATGACCATCATCCCGCCGACGGTCCACTCGATCTTCCCCTCTCGGGAAACATCGGACGCCCTTCCGGAGGGGGGCGAAATAAGAGGGCGGACGCCGGCGAACCGACCGACCACCTGCTCCGGCCCCAAACGAACCCTCGGAAAGATCCGCCCGGTCTCGCGCAAGAGCGCTTCCACCTCCGCCGACTCGGCGCGGACATGGTCGAGATCCCCGCCGTAATCGGTGTCGGTCGTCCCGATCAGGCTCTGCCCTCCCCAGGGAAGGACAAAAAAAATGCGCCGCTCTTTCGGACTCTCGACGACCACCGCGTGACGCCGGGTGATCTTCGGAAAAACCAGATGAATCCCCTTGGTCGGCCGGATCAGGCGCGCCGCTTCCCCTTCCATCCGGCGGATCTGATCGACCCAAGGGCCTGCGGCGTTCACCACCACGCGGGCATAGATGTCATACCGCGCCCCCGTATGAGCCTCTTCCACCCGCGCGCCCAAGACCTTCCCCTCTTTCAGGATCAGGCCGGTGACGGCGGTATAGTTGAAGATGGCCGCCCCCGCCTCCCTCGCCGACAAAAGGACCGTCAGGCAGAGCCGGCTGTCGTCCATCTGGCAATCGTAAAAACGGGCCGCCCCGACGAGCCCCTCCGCCCGGAGCGCGGGCTCTTCGGAGAGGGTTTGCGACGAATCGAGCATTTCGCGCCGGCCGATCGATTCGGACCCCGCCAGAAGATCATAGAGAAACATCCCGACCCGGATTTTCCACCTCCCCCTTCCCTCTCCTTTGTAAATCGGGAAGAGGAACGGGATCGGCCGGACCAGATGGGGGGCGATACGGGTCAAAAGAAATCGCTCATGGACCGCCTCATGAACGAGGCGAAAGGCGCCCTGTTCGAGATACCGGATCCCGCCGTGAATCAGGCGCGACGTCCGACTTGAGGTCCCGCTTGCGAAATCTCCCTTCTCAAAAAGGGCGACGGAAAGCCCCCGCAAGGCCGCTTCCCGGGCCATCCCCGCCCCTTGAATCCCCCCCCCGATAATGGCCAAATCGACGGGAGCCGTTTGTAACCGGTCCAAACCCGACGGCATCGACTATTTATAACCTACTTTCTAAAAGAGGTCAAATTAGATTTGACGAAACGACCTGAAAGACATTATGATCGGTTTATCGGTTTATCAAAGAGGCGATGAGGGAAAAAGATGAGTCCGTATCAGATTTCTCCGATCGATGTGAAGAAAAAAAAGGAAGAGGGAGACGATTTCATTCTCCTGGACGTCCGCGAGCCTTGGGAATCCCAACTGGCGCGCATTCCCGATTCGGTTTTAATCCCGCTCGGCCAGCTCCCCCTCCGGCTGAAAGAACTCGATCCCCAAAAAGAGATCGTCACGATCTGTCACCACGGCGTCCGGAGCATGTCGGCGCTCGGATTCTTGCTCCGGAACGGATTCACCGGCGTCAAGAACCTGACCGGCGGAATCGACGCCTACTCCGCGACAGCCGACCCCTCGATCCCCCGCTACAAGTAAAACTTAAATCTGAAAATTTGTGACTACTCAGGCAGATAGACTGAAGGCTGAAGGCTTTTAGGGGTAAATCTTGCGTGATCACACAAAACTTCGGGCATTTGAGTTAGCTGACGAAGTAGCAATGTTGGTTTATCGTGTAACCGCAAGGTTTCCGAAAGAGGAGCTGTTTGGACTAACTTCTCAAATACGGCGGGCAGCAGTTTCAGTTCCTTCTAATATCGTGTAAGAGCAGGCTGAAGGCCGAAGGAGAGCAGACCTACTTTAGCCTTCAGTCTTCAGCCTGTACTTCTGAGGGAGTTGCACTATCAACTAAATTTGTCGAAGCGCTTATGTTTCTTATCCAACGAGGATTCATCTCTGATAGAACCAAAACTCGTAGAAACCGAGAAGGTCTTGAATGGCTTGATTCGTGCTTTGCGAGATAATTTATAACCTTCAGCCTTCAGCCTTCAACCTAAAAACCTGAGCAGTTACGAAAATTTTATAAATCCAGATAAAATTTGACAGCCTCACGCCGATATGGTACATCCCTCTTGCGCATCGGAATATTACTTCCTGGCGCTCGCTAGCCAAAACCACTGAAACAAACCTTCAACTTAAAACCAAGAGGAGACAAAACCATGCGAAACATGAAACTGAAAATCTTCATGCAGATTTTAGGAGTGTTGTTCTTGATGGATGGATGGATGGATGGATAGCCGATAACGCGTTCGCGGCCGCCCCGAACGCCCAGATCGTGGTGGCGAAGAGCGGCGGAAACTACACGACCATCACCGCCGCCTTAAACGCCATTACTCCCAGCGCCACCAAGCCTTATGTCATTGAGGTGTGGCCGGGAACGTATGCGGAACATGTGGTGATGAAAAGCTATGTGCATCTTAAGGGGTCGGGGCGCGAGGTTACTACCATTGAAAC
>DATDON010000140.1:0-2638 GCA_035293225.1 Candidatus Manganitrophaceae bacterium | reverse complement strand
AACACGTTTTCCTTCATCGGCCCCGGAACCGACTCTTTGGGCAAGGTGAAGTAAAAATTCAAAAAGGGATCGGGCGCCGCGCGCGTAATGATCAACCGGCGGCAGGAAACGCGCGTTTTGTCATCCAAAATCGCGGCGGTCACTTTTCCCCCCTCCATTTCGATCTTTGCGATCTTCCGTTCTTGAAGGACCTCTCCCCCCTGCTCCCGAATCAACTTTAAAAAGAACCGGACGAGGGTCGGATATCCCCCGACCATCCGGACCCCCCCTTTTTGAAGCGCCGACACGAGAAGGACGAATTCGAAGGAAGAAATCCCGGCAAGGGCTTTCTTAAAGGCGAAGAGGGACTGCAGATTCAAATATCCGAGAAATTTCGGGGAGAAGCCGAACGGCGCCAGGAAAGCGTCGGCGCTCTTTCCCCGAAGCGTCCGGACGGTCGAAAGGAAGCGGAGCTTCCGTTTCCAGGCGTCGAGACGGTCGCCGAGTCCCCGGATTTCCATCTGGGCGAATCGGCCGAGATAAGGATAAAGAACGGCGTCGTACTTTCCAACTTCCTGAAGAAGAGATTTGATCGCCGGAAGCTGATCTCCGAACTCTCTTTTAAGCTCCTCAATATATTCTTCTTGTTGCGCGTAGAGATTGAGCCGGCGCCCGGGAAGGACAAATTGAAGGACGGGGGAGATTCTTTTGAAGAAAAAACCTTGTTTCTTAAGAGAGGGGATCGGAAGCCTCAATTCCGAAAAGAAGCCTTCCATCGCCCCGCGTTCTTCGAACCCCAAAAGCAGGAAAGGGCCGGAGGCGAATTCGAAGGGGGAGCCGCCGGGGCCGGTCTTTAAACGCTCCTCCCCGTCTAAGACCAGAACCCCCTTTCCTCTTCTGGCCAAGATCGCCGCAGCGGCCAGCGCGGTCAGGCCCCCTCCGGCAAAAATAGCGTCAACCCTTTTTTCCATCACATGCAGCACATGCAGTGTCCCACTCTGTGTCCCACCCCGGACCCCCAACGCGCCGCTTTAGCGGACGATATCGAGTTGGCTGAAGAAAAACGGAATCTCGAACGCCGCGGACTCTTTCGAATCGGAGCCGTGAACCGCGTTCGCCTCGATGCCGTCGGCGAAATCGGCGCGGATCGTCCCGGATTCCGCCTTTTTGGGATCGGTGGCGCCCATGAGCGAACGGTTCTTCGCAATCGCCCCCTCCCCTTCCAGAACGAGGGCCACGATCGGCCCGGAGCACATAAAAGAGGCGAGGCTGTCAAAGAAAGGCCTCTCGCGATGGACATAATAAAAACGCTCCGCCTCACTTTTCGTCAACGTCCGCATCTGAATCGCGATGATCTTCAATCGCGCCCCCTCGAATCTACGAATAATGTCGCCGATCACATTTTTGGAAACCGCGTCCGGCTTTATAATCGACAGCGTCCGCTCAACCACCCTCGCCTCCTCTTCGAAAATAATATGCCAAACCGCCGGTAAACATATATGAAATAAGAGGGTAAGTCAATCCCTTCAGCCGCAAAAACGGCCATTTTCCGTTGACAGGCCGAAAATGTAGAAAATCAATCTCTGGGAGATGTGTCTATCCCTGCTCCTGGGTCGGTCTTCACCGTTGACAAATGGCCTTCGATTCTGTATGATTTGTACAAAATGCACATAATGGATCATCCCCGATGAAGATTCCCATCAGCGAAGCGAGACAAAAGCTTCCCAAACTCGTCAAAGAGCTTCAAAAACATCCCGGCAATGTCTATGAGATCACCTCCCATAACGAAGTGGTCGCCCGCCTCTCCGCCCCCCCCTCGATCGAGCCGGGCGAGGCGGCCGCGGCCCTTTTGGCCTTAAGAAAGAAGCGGCGCGGACGGCGGAAGAGTCGGCCCCTCCCCCACGGGGAGGTCTCTGAAAATAAGAACGCCTATCTCTACGGCGATCTCCTCGCCCGGAAGAAAACTTCGAGAAAGAAACGGTGAATCCGCCTCCCCGACAGCTCTTTTGCGATACCTCTTTCCTCTATGCCTGCCTGGAAGAGGAAGATCGCCACTATGAGGACGCCGGACGGCTTCTGGAATTTTGCAAAGCGAACCGCGTCGAGTTCCTCACCACCTGGGAAATCATCATTGAAACCGTTGCCCTGCTCCGCTCACGGAGCGGCTATCGGTTGGCCGTCGATTTCCTCGACGCCCTGCTTCCCAAAATCCGCCTGGTCGAACATGATCCCCACCTCCGCGAAGCGGCTTTGGAGGTCTTCCGCCGGATGAGCCGGGGTAAGGCCCTCTCCCTCTGCAACGCCCTTTCCTACGTGGTGGTCACCCAACTGTTGGAGAATATCCCCTGTCTGAGTTTTGACTCGGATTTCAAGCGCCTCGGCCTGACGGTTTTGGCGGAACCTCTTGACTGAAGGTCGGTGGAAGTCTTTTGATAAATCGCAAAAAAGCCTGAAGACCTCCTTACGGAAAAAATCCTCATTCGTCAATATAACCTTGAAACCGATCTGCATCCCTTTATAAAAGGAGCGGACACTAAAAAATAAAATATGGGAAGTGTCCCTCTATTTCTCCAATTTCTCCTAAAAAAAGGGGGGGGATCGGTACGATCCCCCCCCTCACAGCAAATTACAACTTAAAAATATCGCTAATTGGCAATCA
>DATDON010000139.1:0-11764 GCA_035293225.1 Candidatus Manganitrophaceae bacterium | reverse complement strand
CGACCCCACCGTGTCGATCTCCAGGGGGACCGAGCCGACCGTGACCGGCGCCGCCTCCACCGGCATGGCCATTCCCCCGCCGGCGGCGGGCGCTTTGGCGCCGGGGCCTTTCTCATAACGCGAGACCCCCCATGCCGTCAGGCCGACCGCCGCGATCAAAGCGCCGGCCCAAATCCATCGCATCCGATTTTTCATATCCTCCACTCTCCCCAAATACATCCGGCCCGATATAGACCCCGCCACTGATGGCCTGAATCACTTTTCGAACAAACTTTTCAGGTATTCTTTAAAATGAAGCAAGTTTTTTTCCACAACACCGCTCCTCCGCTGAACCTTGGCCAAGATCAGGGAGCCTTCCAACACGGCGATGAAATATTCCCCCAGGCTCTCGGCGTCGAACGAGGCCTTCGGAACGCGCCGCCGCTTCGCCTCATTCAAATCCTTCTTGAATCCCTCCGCCCACGTCCCGAACCGCTCTTTGCAGATGGCCCGGATCTCCGGATGCGTCTCAGAAAGCTCTTGGGCGAAATTTCCCAACAAGCATCCTTTATGGGCGGGGTCTTGGGAAGCGTCGATGGCGAAATCGATGTATCCCATCACCCGTTGGAGCGGGTCGCTCTTCTTGTGAAAGCCCGCTTCTTGAGTCTTCCTCAGCCTGGAAAGGCAATAACGCTCCAAAACCGCCTTTCCCAGCGCCTCTTTACTTTCAAAATAATGGAAGAAAGATCCTTTTGTCAGAGCCGCCGACGCGCAGATATCATCGATCGTGGTCGCCGCGTAGCCTTTCGAGAGCATGATCCGCTCCGCGGCGTCGAGCAATTTCTCTTTGGTGGGGGAATCGGTTTGCGCGGTTCTCATTGTATACCTACCGGTTGGTATGGTTATAACAAGAGGGAGGACGCGCTGTCAAGAGGCGCCCGTCTCATTGACATTCGCATTCGGGCTTGTTAGGTTTGGCCTGCCGGGATTGCGCGGCGGCGGAGCGTTCAATCATTTCTGGAATGATTGAGGCGTCGGAGAGATAAACTTGTTTAACCTTGCGTTGGAGACGCTCCTGATCCTTATCGGCCTCTTTTCGGCCGGCCACGCCCTCCTCTACAAACGGGATCCGAGGGCGGCGCTCGGATGGGTGGCGCTTTGTCTTCTCTTCCCGGGCGTGGGAGCGCTCCTCTACTGGGCATTCGGCGTCAACCGTATTCGAACGAGGGCGAGAAGCTGGCGCCGCCGCCGGAACTGGGGGCGCGATTTCGGAGCCGGCCGCTCGCCTCAAACGGCCCTCCCGCTTTTCCTGGAAGAGAAGGTTTCCGCCATTCGGAAGGTCTCGGATCACGTGACCGATCGGCCGCTCGTCGGCGGCAATCGGATCGCCGTTCTGCATAACGGCGAAGAAGCCTATCCCGCCATGCTGGAAGCGATCGGATCGGCCCGGCGTTCCGTTTATCTTTCCACCTATATTTTCGGCGCCGACCCGACCGGCAAGCGCTTTATCGAGGCCCTCGCCGCCGCGACGGCGCGGGGAGCGGACGTTCGGGTCCTGGTGGACGGCCTCGGAGAGCTTTATTCCTTTCCGGCCGCGCCGCGGCTTCTTAAGAAAAAAGGGGTCCGGGTCGCCCGGTTCCTTCCGTTGAGCCGAGGGCTCCGTTTGAACCTGCGCAATCATCGAAAGCTGCTGGTGATCGATTCCTCAGCGGGATTCACCGGCGGGATGAACATCGGAGACCGGCATCTCGCCGCCGTTCCAGCCAATCCCCGTCGCGTGGTCGACCTCCACTTTCGAGTGGACGGGCCGGTCGCCGCCCAAATGGAGGAGACGTTTTTAGAGGACTGGCGATTTGTCACGGGAGAGACCGGGGCGCCGCCGCAGGCCCCCCTTTCCTCTCCGGGGGGAGGCGCTTTCTGCCGGGGAGTCAGCGACGGCCCGAACGACGATTTTGAAAAACTCCGCTGGATTATTCTCGGCGCGCTCTCGGCGGCGCAAAGCCGCGTCCGCGTCATGACCCCCTACTTCATTCCCGACCGCGCCCTTCTTTCGGCCTTCAACACGGCGGCGCTGCGCGGCGTCCTCGTCGAAATCATTCTTCCCGAGCGGAACAACCTTCCCTATGTCGCCTGGGCCGCCCAAGCGCTCCTCTGGGAACTCCTTTCTCACGGGGTTCAGGTTTATTATCAGCCTCCCCCTTTCGTCCACAGCAAACTCCTCCTGGTGGACGGGGTTTATACCCTGGTCGGATCTTCCAACCTCGACCCCCGCAGCCTTCGCCTGAACTTCGAATTCAATCTGGAGATCTACGATCCCGACATCGCGGCGACCCTCGCGGACCATTTCGACGCCGTCCGGAAGCGGTCCCGCCGAATCACCCTGGCCGAGATGGACGGACGGCCGCTCCCGATCAAGCTTCGGGACGGCGCCGCCAAGCTTTTTTCTCCCTATCTTTAGGTCCTCGGCCCGTTAATTTAGCCTTGCTCTCGCCTCAATTCTGTGTAAAAATACGAAATTGGAGCCTGATAAACACGAATGAGGGCGTTTTAATTTTATCGGGAGAAAGCGGAAAAACATGACACCGAAAACCATGTTTGAAAAAATCTGGGAAGCGCATGTCGTCCATGAGGAGGCTGGAAAACCTTCCCTGATCTACATCGACCGCCATCTGGTCCACGAGGTGACATCGCCTCAAGCGTTCGAAGGCTTAAGGCTCGCGGGCCTGCGGGTCCGGCGTCCGGAATTGACCTTCGCCACGATGGATCATAACGTTCCGACCACCGACCGCTCCCTTCCGATCGAAGACGCGATTTCAAAACGCCAAATGGAAACCCTGTCGCAAAATTGCAAAGCGTTCGGCGTGACCCTCTTCGACCTCAACAACCCGCAACAAGGAATCGTCCATGTCATCGGCCCGGAGTTGGGGCTGACCCTTCCCGGCGCGACCCTCGTCTGCGGAGACAGCCACACCTCCACGCACGGAGCGTTCGGCGCGCTCGCGTTCGGGATCGGGACCAGCGAGGTGGAACATGTCCTGGCGACCCAATGTCTTCTCCAGGACCGGCCCCGGACCTTTCTGATCGAGGTGAACGGCCGGCGGCCCTACGGGGTCGAGGCGAAAGACATCATCCTCTCGATCATCGGCCGGATCGGAACGGGGGGAGGGACCGGCTGCGTCATCGAGTTCGGCGGCGGGACGGTTCGGGCGCTTTCGATGGAAGAACGGATGACCGTTTGCAACATGTCGATCGAAGGGGGCGCCCGCGCCGGGATGATCGCTCCCGATGAAAAGACGTTTGATTATCTTCGAAGCCGTCGATACGCGCCGAAGGCGTTCGACGCCGCGGTGGCGCGCTGGGAAAAACTCCCGACCGATCCGGGCGCCCAATTCGACCGGAGACTGAAGATCGACGCCGCTTCGCTATCCCCTCAGGTGACCTGGGGGACCAACCCGGGGCAGGTCGCGGCGGTCGACGGGCGCGTCCCGAACCCGATGGATCTCTCCGATCCCAACGACCGAAAGTCGGCGGAGCGGGCGCTGGAGTATATGGGGCTCCGGCCGGGAACGCCGATCACGGAGATTCCGATCGAGCGGGTCTTCATCGGCTCCTGCACCAACTCCCGGATCGAGGACCTTCGCCGGGTCGCGCGGTTCGTGAAAGGGCGGCGGGTCGCTTCCAAAGTCTACGCGATGATCGTCCCGGGCTCCCAGCCGGTCAAGAAAAAGGCGGAAGAGGAGGGCTTGGACCGGATATTCAAAGAGGCCGGCTTCGACTGGCGCGAGTCGGGATGCTCGATGTGCCTCGGGATGAATCCCGATACCCTCCGGCCGGGGGAGCGGTGCGCCTCCACCTCCAATCGCAACTTTGAAGGCCGCCAGGGAAAGGGGGGACGGACCCACCTCGTCAGCCCGATCATGGCCGCCGCGGCCGCCGTGGAGGGGCGCTTCGTCGATGTCCGCCGATATGAATTGAAGGAGGATTAGCGATTGGAACCGTTTAAAAAACTAAAAGGGATCGTCACCCTCTTGGATCTGCCGAACGTCGATACCGATCAGATCATCCCGAAGCAATTCCTCAAACGGATCGAGCGGACCGGATTCGGAGAATTCCTTTTTTACGACTGGCGATTCATCGACGGCGTCGAACTGAATCCCGATTTCGAGATGAACGCCCCGCGTTATCGGGGCGCGACGATCCTCGTCACGCGGGCGAACTTCGGATGCGGTTCCTCGCGGGAGCACGCCCCTTGGGCGTTGCTCGATTATGGTTTCCGGTGCGTCATCGCCCCCTCTTTCGCCGACATCTTCTACAACAACTGCTTCAAGAACGGCATCCTGCCGGTCCGGCTGATTGAAGAGGAGGTCGAAACGATCTTTCAGCGGGTCCGCGAGGCGCCGGGATACCAACTGAATATCGACCTCGAGAAAAAGAAGATCACCTCGGACGACGGCCTCAACTTCCGGATCGAGATCGATGATTTCCGCCGATATCTCCTTCTCAACGGGCTGGACGATATCGGCCTGACGCTGCAACACGAACAAAAAATCAGCGCGTACGAAAAGACCCATTCTGAAATCGCGCCGGCCCCTATCGGATAGACCCGCCCCATGTCAAACAAACCCGGCCCTCCCTCCCAATCGACCGATCCGACCCCTGCAGTCGGGGCGGAGACCGATGTCGCCCCGGTCGGTCGCGCCTTCGCCGTTGCCGCCTCCGCCAACCTCCCGGTGATCGTCCTCTCGCTCTTTTGGAAGCGATTCAACACCAAAGGCGCCGTCCTGGGTCTGGCGACCGGCCAAAAACGCTTCAAGGGGAATTCTAAAATGACGGCGCTTGATTGGCCCAAGCTTCTCATGATCCTTACGCTCGGCGCCTTCTTTTTCGGGGAAAGAGAGAAGAGCCTCTTCGCCTGCGACGAACCGATGATCTCCATTGGCCAGACGAAAGAAGAGGTGAGATCGAAATGCGGCGAGCCGGCCTCGAAGGAGAAACGAAAAATAATCCTATTGAAAGGGACTCGCGCCGCTCAATCCATCGAGGAATGGAGTTACAATCCGGGGCCCCAGCAATTCATCCGAATCCTGCAATTTAAAAATGGAAGGCTGGCGCGCATTGAAACGGGAGGATACGGCTGGACGCCGGATGGCCCCATCGATTTCGGCTGTGAAAAGACGGTCCTTTCCAACGGCGCGACCAAATTGGAGGTGAAGGAGAGATGCGGAAAACCGACCACGATCTCGAAACAGAAGGGTCATTCGAGGGAGGAGTGGAGATACCATCTCGGCCCCAGCCGATTTGTCCGGATTTATCAATTTAAGAACGGCCGGTTGGTTGAGATGAAGACGGGCGAGTATGGGGAGTAAGCTTCCACAGCTTTATAAACCTTAATAAGGAAAGGACAAGCAGAGTGCCAATTTATCAATACATCTATACCATGCATAAAGTCACGAAGATCGTTCCGCCGAAGCGAAAGATTCTGGAGGATATTTCGCTTTCATTTTATCCCGGCGCGAAGATCGGGGTGTTGGGGCTCAACGGCTCCGGAAAATCGAGCCTGCTCAAAATTATGGCCGGAGTCGACACCGAATTTCTCGGAGAGGCGAAGCCGGCGAAGGGGGTTCGAATCGGATTTCTGCCGCAGGAGCCGAAGCTCGATCTCACTAAAGATGTTCGAGGAAATGTGGAGGAAGGGGTCGCCGAGACGAAGGCGCTGCTCGATGAGTTCAACGCGGTCAGCGCGAAGTTTTCTGAGCCGATGTCGGACGACGCAATGACCGCCCTGATTGAAAAACAGGGTCAGCTCCAAGAGCGGATCGACGCGGTCAACGCGTGGGAGCTCGACCGTCAGCTCGAAGTCGCCGCCGACGCCCTCCGGCTTCCCCCCTGGGAGGCCGATGTCGCCAAGCTCTCCGGCGGCGAAAAACGCAGGGTCGCATTATGCCGTCTTCTCCTCTCAGCCCCCGATATGCTCTTGTTGGATGAGCCGACGAACCATCTGGACGCCGAGTCGGTCGCCTGGCTGGAGCGCTTCCTCAAAGATTTTCCCGGAACCGTTGTGGCGGTGACGCACGATCGCTATTTTCTCGATAACGTCGCCGGCTGGATTCTGGAGTTGGACCGGGGCCGGGGCATCCCCTGGGAGGGAAATTATTCGTCATGGCTCGATCAGAAGACGCAACGTCTGGCTCAAGAGGAGAAACAGGAGAGCGCGCGACGTCGGGCGTTGCAGCA
The DNA here is from genome assembly GCA_035293225.1 of Candidatus Manganitrophaceae bacterium. Taxonomy (GTDB): domain Bacteria; phylum Nitrospirota; class Nitrospiria; order SBBL01; family Manganitrophaceae; genus DATDON01. The sequence goes on along the minus strand of DATDON010000139.1, from coordinate 5,551 downwards.
CGAATTGGAGTGGGTCCGGACCGCGCCGAAGGGGCGACACGCCAAGAGCAAGGCGCGTCTGAACGCCTATGAGGAGCTGGCGTCGCAGGAGTCGGTCGCTCGGAATGAGACCAAAGACATCATGATCCCGCCGGGGCCGCGCCTGGGAGACCTGGTCGTGGAGGCGGTCGATCTCAAAAAAGGGTTCGGCGACCGGCTCTTGATCGACGGCCTCAGCTTCAGCCTTCCTCGCGGCGGCATCGTCGGGATCATCGGGCCGAACGGCGTAGGGAAGACGACCCTCTTCAACATGATCGCCGGCATTGAAAAGCCGGACAGCGGGACGTTGCGGGTGGGTGACTCGGTCAAGCTCGCCTATGTGAATCAGTCTCGCGACACGCTGGATGAAAAGAAAACGGTCTACGAAGAGATCTCCGGCGGACATGATGTGATTCAGGTCGGAAAACGGGAGCTCCCTTCACGCGCCTATGTCGGCGGGTTTAATTTTAAAAACACCGACCAACAAAAGCTGATTAAAGAGATCTCCGGGGGGGAGCGCAACCGGGTCCACCTCGCCAAGCTCCTGAAAAGCGGGGGAAACGTCTTGCTATTGGACGAGCCGAGCAACGATCTCGACGTCGAGACCCTCCGGGCGCTGGAGGAGGCCCTCCTCGACTTCGCCGGCTGCGCCCTCATCATCAGCCACGACCGCTGGTTCCTGGACCGGATCGCAACGCACATCCTCGCCTTTGAAGGAGAGAGCAGGGCCGTCTGGTTCGAAGGCAATTACCAGGAGTACGAAGCCGACCGCCACAAGCGTCTCGGGACGGAGGCCGACCAGCCGCACCGGACCAAGTATAAAAAGCTGGTCCGGTAAGCGCCTCGCCCGCCTAACCGGCCGGCGATTTGAGATAGCCCGGCAAAATCTCCTCCATCGAGGCGAGCTTCACCGAAAAGTCTTTCGCGGCCGCGGGATCTCCGACCACATTATCCTCTTCCAGCATCAGAAGCTGATCCCGTGTGAGCGGCGGCTTCGGGAGGATCGATTCCATGAGAGCGGCCTGAAGCCGCGCCGCGCCGATCGGAAGGGAAAACTTGAGCCGGCGCTTTCCCTTGATCTTCATCAAGAGATCGATCAACCCTTCCATCGAATAGACCCGGGGCCCGCCCAGCTCGTACGTTTTTCCCGCCGTCTCCCCCCGCTCAAGCGCCTGAGCGAAATAATCGACGACGTTCTCCACCCAGATCGGCTGCAGACGGTTTTTCCCCCCGCCGATCAGCGGGAGAACCGGGCTGAGATCGATCATCCTGGAGAAGAGATTCGTAAACCGATCCCCTGCGCCGAAAATAACGGAAGGGCGAAAGATCGTGTAGGCCAGCCCGCTCCCCCGGACCGCCTCCTCGGCGGCCCATTTGGTCTGATGGTAGCGGCTTCGGGCGTCGGGCCGGGTCCCCAGCGCGCTCATCTGAAGGTATCGGCGGGCGCCGGCGTCACGGGCCATCTTCACCATCGCCTCGGTCCCCTGACGGTGGATACTGTCGAATGTCCCCTCTCCGACCGGCGTCAAGACGCCGACCAGATGAATGACCGTATCGGCCTCCCCCATCCCTGCGCGGAATCTTTCCGGATGGAGGAGGTCCCCTTCGATCCAGGTCAGGCGGGGATGTTTCAAAAGACCCCGGCGGCCGCTGTTCCGCGCAAGACAGCGGACGGTCTCATTTCTCTCGATCAACCGGCGAAGGAGCGCCCTTCCGACAAAACCGGTCGAACCGGTCATAAAGATCATAGCCCTCCCTCCTTTCCACCAGGCCGCCTCTCTTTAAAAGGCCCGTTTCAAAAATAGTCGATGCGGGAACCCCTTCCGCTCCGCCATGCGATGCGGAGGCGCCACAAAATCAAGACCAGCGCCAGCGGAATCGCCAAGATCAATCCGATGAAAAACGCGGCGAGAAAAAAAGCGATCGCAATCGAGAGCCCAAACAGCGCAATCATGCCGAGCTTGAATAATTGAAACCGGCCGAGCGGCCGGAGAAAGGGGCCTCTCCTTTCTTCGGGACGATCTTCCATCACGCCTCTATCGTCAGATTCTTTATCAGGCGGCCCCTCCAAACGCAAACCTCCTCAATGAGAATATTGATCCCATCATATACAAAAGAGGAAAGCCCTGTCTACTCTTCTTAACGCGGGGGTCTGGAGAGAAACGGGGGAAGATATTTACTGGCTGACATTGTTGAGGAGATAAAATCTATTGTCGGTTTGGTTGATATAGATCAACCCGACGCTTTGAAATCCGGTAGGGCTTTGAAAGCTGGTAAAAAATCCGGAAATGAGGGAAATCGGCGGGACGCCGGCGTTGTAACGCCACTTGCCGATCAAATTTCCGATCCCATCTCCGAAGAGAAGCAGGACCGCCTTGGAGGCCGGGAGGGTCACCGCAATATCGTCATTCCCTCCCAAATTGAAATCTCCGGCAATAATCGAACCCGGGGATGATTCCAGTGTGGTATAGGAAGCCGGCTGGAACGCTCCATCCCCCTTCCCAAGGGAGATCGAGACCTGGTTCGCGGCGGGATGGGTCGCCGCCAGATCAGGGGTCTGATCCTCATTGAAATCCCCGACCGCTATGAAGCCCGGCGCCGATGAGAACAAGACTAACGTCGGACCGGAAAAACCGCCGGCGCCGTCTCCCAGGAAGATCAAGAGATCATTCGCCCCCTCCCGGACGACCGCCAGGTCGAGGAGATCGTCTTGATTGAAATCGACCGGAGCGATTTGAAGCGGTTTCGCGCCGACGGACAGGAAAGGAGCCGGCGTATAGGAATTGTCCGTCCGATCTTGGAGGTAAATGTGAATCGCGCCATCGACGGTTCCGACCGCCAAATCGGAAACGGGAATGTTGCTTGTGGGATCTCCATGGAAGCCCCCTGCCGTCATCGCGGAGGGGATCGCCGGCAATGGGAGCGTCGTCCGAATCGCCGGAAGCTCTTCCGGAATGTTGTTCTCCGCCTTCTTCCCTCCGATGATCGAAATATTTTGATCCATGGCGCTGGCGACGGCGACATCGGCCCAGAAATCGGGATTGTTGATAAAATCGGCAACCGCGATGGCGACCGGCTCACTCACGGAAATATCCGCTTTGAATAGAAAATTTCCGTTTCCAACCCCGAAGAAAATCCTCACCGCATTTTGGGTCGAACTGGCCGTTACTAAATCGAGTTGGTTGTCGCCGTTCAGATCAATCGTCTGGCCGGCCCTCACGGTAAACCCGCCCAGGGCCGTCTGGTTCGAACTGGGAGGGACGCTGTTTTCCGGCAACGGCGTCACCGTCGTCATCGTCACCGCCCCGTTTCCCATGACGGCGGGAGCGGCTTGGCTCGTCGCCTGAATCGTCGCGGTGGGACGGTTCGGATCGACGGTCGGAGGAGCGGTATAGAGACCGTCCGCCGTGATGGCGCCCGGCCCGTTTACCCGCCAATCGACCATTTTGTTGGAGGTCCCCGTGACTTCCGCCGCAAGTTGAACCTCCCCCCCCGCCGGAAGTTTAAAAAAAGAGGGGACAATCGCCACATTCACCGGCGGCTCCGCCTCATCGGGAGAGCAGGCGCCGACTGAAAAGCAGAAGCCGATCAGGAAGGCGGAGAGCCCTTTTTTTAAAAACCGCATCTCATTTCCTCTTCACTAAAGATACCGCCAATGGAACCTTTTGACAACCTCGCCGCTATCGGTTTCCCTCGCCGATCACCTCGATATTTCTCCATTTTTCGGAGCGGTAGCGGGCCAGCGTAAACGCCATCCGGACGTACCAATCAAGGACCATCACCCCCCACACATAGACCACCCCCAACGGCGCCACAAATGAGAAATAATAGGCGAGCGGGACACGGACCAGCCACGCCCCGACAAAGGTGATCGCAAGCAGAGACCGGGTGTCTCCCGCCCCTTTCAGCGAGCCGGAGAGGACCATCGTGACCGCCAGCGGAATCTGGATCAACGCCGCCACCTTGAGAAAAAGGGTCCCGAGCGCGATCACCTGAAGGTCTTTCGTGAAGGCCTTCATGAGAAGAAACGGGAAGAAGAAAAAGAGGATTCCCATCGCCGACATTACCAAGACCGCGAGCCGATTCGCCTCCCAGTTTTCGATCCTCGCCCGCTCGTATTCGGACGCGCCGACGCTCCGGCCGACCGATGTCACCGCCGCCACGGCGAAGCCGCTTCCGGCCATAAACGAAAACGCCTCTATCGCCAGCCCCACCTGATGCGCGGCGTAAGCGACCGTCCCGTAAAACAAAACCGTCCGGGCATACGCTATTTGCGCCAACTGCTGCGTCATCCGATCGAAACAAAAAGGAAGGCCGACATGAATCACTCGGCGGATAAGCGCCGTCCGGACCGGCGCCGTTTTGAGGAACTGTTTTTGGAAGGCCCGGATAAAAAGAAAAGCGGCGCCGAAGATTTCCGAAACCCCCACGGCGACCGCCGCCCCCCGGACCCCCATCGACGGAAAACCGAACTTCCCATAAATCAGAAGGTAGGCGATTCCAAAGTGAAGAAGATTGATCCCGATAATCCCCACCATCGGGGTCCGGGTATCCCCTCTTCCATGCATGATCGCCGAGAGGAGATCGACCGCGACGCTGACTGGAAAGAAGAGAAAAATGAAGAAGAGGTACTGATCGACCAGCTCAACGAGGTTCCCCTCCGCCCCCAAGAGAGCGGCCGCCTCTCTTCTGAACCAAAAACCGGCCGCCCCCATCAAAGCGCCGATCGCAAGGCCGACCCACAAGGCGCTGAGGGCCCCTTCGGCCGCGTCCGATTCTCTCCGGCCGCCGACCAGTTGGGCGATGACCACCGTGGTCCCGGCCGAGAGTCCGGCGATAAGGCTCATGAAAAGGAAGATCATCAGTTGCGATAACCCGACCGCCGCGATCGGCTCGGGGCCGAGCCCCCCGACCAAAAAGATGTCCGCGGTCGTCACCGCGCGTTCCAAGAGACTGCTCGCGACCACGGGAAGGGCGAGGGATAAAATCCGACGCTGGATCTTTTTTCTCATCCCCTCCCTCCTCGAAGGGAAAGGGGGATCAAAAATCCCGAATCGATTTCAAAGGGGTCGATGGGGCGGGAAGCGATCGAGGGAAGGAAGCGTTCTTCATTTCTCATGCGACAATCGGACACGAAAGTAATTATAACGGCTTCCGGGTGGAACATCAATACCGCCGGAAGACGTTTCACCTTTTTCAAAAACATGTTATATTGCTTCCATGAACAACATGAAATCTTTCCGGGAAATCGCCATTCAAGCCGCGAAAAAGGCGGGAAACATCCTCAAGCAGGGGCTTCGAAGCGAGCTGGAAATCTTTTATAAAGGGGACCTGAACCTGGTCACCAATATCGACACCCGCTCCGAAAAAGCGATCGTCGCGATGATCCATCGCCGTTTTCCCGATCACCAGATCATGGCCGAAGAGGGTCACGGCTCCAAGGCCCCCTCTCCTTACCGCTGGGTCATCGACCCGTTGGACGGCACCACCAATTACGCCCATGGGTTCCCCTTCTTTTGCGTCTCGATCGGGC
>DATDON010000138.1:0-2066 GCA_035293225.1 Candidatus Manganitrophaceae bacterium | reverse complement strand
GATCGACATTGGCGACGCCCCGCACGCCATCTGTCCCGAACAGCTTACGCATCGCGCTTTCCGCCCGCTATTCCTGAGGAGAGGGGTCGCGCCCCTCGCCGCGCTCCGCCGGCGGGGAAGGGGGGCCTGAGGAGACTTTTTGAAGCTGTTCTTTATTGATCTTGATTTTCGCCTTTTCCTTGAGCTGATCGATCTCCGCGTTAATCATCGTCCCGCGGAGGGCCTGAAGAGTGGGGGGGGGAAGCTCCTCGAAAGGCTTGGGGTCTTTGTGTTCAAGGACCTTGATGATGTGGTATCCGAATGCGGTCTGAACCGGCTTGCTGATCTCGTTCACTTTCAGCGAAAAGGCGGCCTCGGCGAACGGCTTCACCATCCGGTCTCGCGTGAAAAAGCCGAGGTCTCCTCCCCGCGACGCGCTTCCGGGATCGACCGATTTTTCCTTCGCCAGCGCGCCGAAGTCGGCCCCTTCGTCGAGACTTTTTTTGACCTCGTCCGCTTCTTCATGGGTCTTCACCAGGATATGGCTCGCACGGACTTCGCGAAAATCTGCTTTGTTTTTGCTGTAATATTTTTTTATCTCGGCGTCGGTCAGCTTCACGGTGGCGATCTGATTGACCACTTCGCCGATGACCACCTCTTTCGTGAGGTCGTTAATTTTTTCCTTCACCTCTTTCTTTTTTTCGACTCCCAGCCGCTTTCCCTCTTGACTGAGGACTTCTCGTGAAATCAGGATGTCCAGAAGATCATCTTTTCCTTCAGGGGAGTCGAAATTTCCTTGTCCCTCGCTGGTCAACCGCTCCATCCGCTTTTGAAATTCTTCCGTCGTGATGGAGACGCCGTTGACGTTCGCCAGCTCTTCCGCCGCGGCCGCCGAGAAAAGCCGATCGACCCCCGGAGAGAAACTGAGGATTAAAAAGAAGAGAATAAAGACGGGCGCCTTCGATTTCATAAACCGACCTCCAAATTGATTTTCTTACCATTGTACCCGCTTGGAAAAAAAACTTCAATAAAATTCAATTTCAACCGAAGCGCCCGGTTTGACCCGAGGCCGGAGCGCATGTTATATTTTTTAACTTGGTATCCGAGGAGGGAGAGAAAAATGCCACAGCTTATTCTACACGCGCGCCATGAACAAAAAGGGGCCCAATACGCCCTCTACGGCGGATGGACCCTTCCGGAGCATTATGGCGACCCTCTTTCGGAATATCGCGCCGTTCGTGAAAGGGTGGGGATGGCGGATATCTCATATCAAGGGATGTTTCTCATCACCGGGCGAGACCGCCTTCCCTTCTTGCAAAACCTGGTCAGCAACGATCTCAAACTCCTGACCGAAAGAAAAGGGGTTTACGCGACCCTTCTGACCCACAAGGGGAGGGTCCTCTCCGACATCTATCTTTACCCCCTTCCCGACGCCCTGTTCATGGAGGTGGAGGGGACCATCGCGGAAAATACCCGCCAACATTTGATGCGGTTTAAGTTGGCGTCCCAGGTGAAGATTGAGCGCCCCCCCTGGGGAGCGCTCCTCCTTTCGGGGCCCCACGCCCGCGCGCTCTTAGAGAAGGCGACGGGAGGGCCGCTTCCCCCCTTGGAAGAAAAAGCCCTCTTCCAAAAAGAGATAGAAGGGATACCGACGACCTTCGTCAAGCGGTCGATCACCGGCGAAGAGGATTTTCGTCTTTATTTTCCGGAAGAGGGGTTGGAGAAACTCTGGGAGCGGCTTCTCTCCGCCGGGAGCGAATATGGAATTTCTCCAGTCGGACAGGCGGCGCTGGAAACGCTCCGGGTCGAGGCCGGAAGGCCCCGTTATGGGACCGATATCGATGAGCATATCATTCCGATCGAGGCGGGGCTGGAGGCCGAGGCGATCAGTTATACCAAGGGGTGCTATCCTGGCCAAGAGGTGATCGCCCGCATTCAAACATACGGCCATGTGAACAAACATCTTTCCGGACTGATTCTTGAAGGAAAAACGCTCCCCCAAAAAGGGGATAAGGTCTTCCAGGATGAGAAGGAGCTCGGCTGGATCACCGGGGCGACCCTCTCTCCGTTCGTCGGAAAGGTGATCG
>DATDON010000137.1:0-2923 GCA_035293225.1 Candidatus Manganitrophaceae bacterium | reverse complement strand
GTGTCGGGTTCATGACCGATTGCGGAGATCACCGGGAGCGCCGATCGCGCGATGGCCCGGGCGACGATTTCCTCGTTGAAGGCCCAAAGATCCTCGATCGATCCCCCTCCTCGGGCCAAGATCAAAAGATCGACCCGATCCCGGCCCGACCGGGCCATTGCATTCATCTCCTCCAATGCGCGGGCGATCTCCTCCGCCGCTCCCTCCCCCTGGACCGCCACCGGATAGATCAAGATGTGGAAGGGAAGAGCGCCCCCCAAGAGAACTTTGAGGAGGTCGCGGAGCGCCGCGCCGGTCGGGGAGGTGATCAACCCGATCTTTTTTGGAAAAGAGGGAATCGGCTTTTTCCGACTCGCGTCAAAAAGCCCCTCCGCCCGGAGCTTTTCCTTGAGCGCCTCAAAGGCCGCCTGGAGCGCTCCCGCCCCCCTCGGCTCGATGTAATCGACGATGAGTTGATATTCCCCCTTCACGTCATACAGGGTGACATGGCCCCGGATGAGGACCGATTGCCCCTCTTTGGGGGTGAATTTCAGGAACCGGCCGTGCGAGCGGAAGATAATCGCTCTGATTTGGGATCGGGCGTCTTTCAGGGTAAAGTAGGCGTGACCGGAGGAAGGGATCTTTAAATTGGCGACCTCTCCTTCCACCCAGAGGTCCGAAAAAAGCCGCTCGATCTCCGTTCGGATCCGGGCGGTCAGTTCATGCACCTTTAATATTTTTCGTTCCGGAAGAAGGGCCGGAAAGGAGGGAGCGCTCATTGCTTCCTTGGGATCGATTTTTTCTTTTCACCCTCACGGGCACAGGCCCGTAAAAGACGCAATCGTTCCGATATCTTTTTCTCTTCTCCCTGATCGCTCGGATCGTAAAAAAAACGCTCTTCCGGAAGATACGCTTGCGGGATGAAGTGGCCCGGGTAATCGTGCGGATAGAGATACCCCGCGCCGCGCCCCAATTTTTTCGCCGACGGATAACTCGCGTCTTTCAGCGCGGAAGGGACCTCCATCACGCGACCCGATTCGATTTCTTCAAGCGCCGCCTCGATGCCCCGGTAGGCGGCGTTGCTCTTGGGGGCGCAGGCGACGTAGACGACCGCTTGGGCGAGGGGAATCCGCCCTTCCGGCATCCCGATCGCCTCCAGCGCATGGAGCGCCGAGACCGCCAAAACCAAAGCGCGCGGGTCGGCGTTTCCGACGTCCTCCGCCGCGCAAATGATCAGGCGCCGGGCGATGAAGAGGGGGTCTTCCCCGGCGTAGATCATCTTCGCCAACCAGTAAAGGGCGGCGTCGGGGTCGGAGCCGCGCATACTTTTGATGAAGGCCGAAATCGTGTCGTAGTGGCTCTCCTCGTTTTCGTAAACCAATCCCTTTTTTTGAACCGACTCCTCCGCGACCTTCAGATCGAAATGAACGATCCCGTCCGGGCCGGCCGGGGTCGTCGCGACGCCGATTTCCAATGCGTTGAGGAGCCGCCGCGCGTCCCCTTCCGACGCGTTGAGGAGCCGCCGCTCCCCCGCTTCGGTCAGGTCGACCCTGATCTTTCCGAAACCCCGTTCCGGATCGGTGAGGGCGCGGACCAAAAGGGTCTGGAGCGCCTCGCGCGGGAGCGGTTTCAGCTCGACGATTTGAGAGCGGGAGGCAAGCGCCGGAATAATCGAGAAAAAAGGATTTTGGGTGGAGGCGCCGACGAGGGTGATGTTTCCTTTTTCGACGTCGGGGAGAAGGGCGGACTGCTGCGATTTATTGAAGCGGTGGATTTCATCCACAAAGAGGAGGGTTTTCCGCCCCGACGCCGCTTTCTCTTTTTGGGCCTCTCCGATGACGCGGCGGAGATCGGCGACGCCGGAGGTCACGGCGTTGAGGTCATTGAACGCCGCCCGGCTGTAACCGGCGATCAGGCCCGCCAGCGCCGTTTTGCCGCAACCGGGAGGGCCGAAGAGGATGAGTGAGGCGATCCGGTCCGATTCGATGGCCCTTCGTAAAAATTTTCCGGGTCCGACCAGATGCGCTTGCCCGACGAACTCTGAAAGGTCCTTCGGACGCATCCGCCAAGCCAACGGGGGTCTTTCGTGGAAATCGGAACTCATATCGCCTCGAATCGATTCGGGGACGGACGCTTCATTCCTCGTCCTATGGCGCGGAAATGAGAATCGGCGGGAGAGAGAAGAAAGGGCCCCCACTTTGCCGTGAGAGAATCTCGCTCAAACCTGGGTCAACCAAGTGGGCGCCAAGAAAAAGACTTTAGGCTTTTCCGCCCGGGGGCGGAACATGCACACCGTCTTTTGGGCTCGGCCCCCTTGCTGAGGTTGTTAGGCTTGGAGACGACCCTCTTCACGCGCAACGCAGGGGCGATTTTCACCCGGCTGGAACATTTCATTCGTCCGGGTTCACTTTTAGAGTATCAGATAAAAAATTAAAATTCAAGAGCGCGGCCTAATCAAGTTTGAACTCTTCGAATTGTTCCTCGATGCTCTCAATGATATCCCGCGTCTTCCCGCCGATAAAATCATCCCGCTCTTTTTGATGTTTTTTCAATTGCAAGAGTTCGTGCGCGATGTTGATCGCCGCCAAGATCGCCAGTTTTGAAAGAGGGGCGCCCCGCATATGTCCCGCCGTCTCGTTCATCTTCCGGTCGACCAGAGCGGCCAGCTCCTTGGCGTACGCCGGATCGGCGTCCCCCTTCAGCGTATACCGATGGCCGTAAATTTCCACCTGTAGTTTATTATTCAATGGTCTTTCCCTTCCCCGAATCGCGCTCCAGGAGATTGAGGGCGCCGAGGATCTTCTCGATCCGACTCCGGGCCTTGATCCGTTCTTCCTGAAGCTGATGGAACTCCGTTTCCCGCTGGTTCACCTTGGCCTCAAGCCCCGCCTTCTCTTGCTTCAGGTGTTTGATCAACGCGATCATCTCCTGAATTTTCGATTCC
>DATDON010000136.1:0-2540 GCA_035293225.1 Candidatus Manganitrophaceae bacterium | reverse complement strand
ATCACCAAAATTCCCCCGCTCAGGGAAAAGGCCTTTCGGTAAAGAGGACTCATTCCAGCGCCAAAGAACGATCCGATTGAGCCAGAAGACCGATCAGGCCGACGCCGACCAATGAAACGGCCAACAAGAAGCTGATCAAACGGGGGACAAGAAAAACAAAAGAACCGATGACGAGCAAAATGATCGGATTCGAAAATACCTTCATGATGAACACCTCCAGGGTATTCGGACGTTCGCGGGTATTCGGGCGTTCGCGGAACAGGTTGTTTCTCTCATCAAAGCCGGGCGGCCACGGGGGGCCGCCCCTACAAAAACAACCGATAATAATTATTTTGCGTTTGTTCTAATCCGCCGGAATCTTCAGTTTATTCTCCACGGAAACAACCCCCTCGGTATTTCGCGCGATCCGCTCCGCCTCTTTCTTCTCATTCTCACTCTTCACCCTCCCCTCTAAAGTAACGGCGCCTCCGTCGGTCTCGACATCGATGCTGAGGGAATGCGTGAGCGGCTGTCGGATCAACTCGGCGACAATCTTCGAGGTGATCACCGCGTCATCAAAACTTCTCCTGGAGCCCCTCTCTCCCACTTGCAGAAAGTTTTCGACCCCCTTGACCCCTTCCACGGAGGCGGCCAAATTACCGGCTCTCTCTTTCCGATCCTCCGTCGGAACGTTTCCGTTCAATGCGACCACCCCTCGGCGGGTCTCCACATCGATCCGGAAAAGATTCAACGCCGCGTCGTTCGCCAACTTCGCTTTAACTTTAGCAGTCATGTTTGAATCCTCGGCGGCGTCGAAATCGTCAGCTGGTTTTTTTGACAACAATAGACTGCAACCGATCGCTCCAGCCAAGATGAACGCCAAGACAAACAGATAATACGCCCGATTCATCTTATCTCGAAATACAATGCCGCTTGAAGGGCCCCGGCGCCGGCTCTTCAAGCAGGCCGCGTCCCCGTCCCGGAAGATGGAGCGGCTTTTTTATCCGATATCTTCAACGGAAATGACACGATTGGGAACCTTCTTTTTTATGGAAGATCCCTCAAATTGGCCCACTTTCAAGTTATCCTCAACCCTCCGGACGCCTTCCGTATTTTGCGCCAATTCAACCGCCTTCCTCTTCTGATCGGCGGAATCGACGACACCGCTTAAATAGACGACTCCGTCTTGAGAATCGACATCAATTTTCAGAGCATTGAGCATGTCATCGGAAAGAAGCTTTGCTTTGACTTTCGACGTCAAGGCGGCGTCGGGCGCCGTCGGAGAGGTGGAAACCCCTCCCCGATCCGTCGGCCCTTCAGCGGATCTCCTATCCTGCCGTGAGGTCGAACATGATCCGATCATCCCCAACGCGAGGACGAGGATAAATATCTTCATGAGTCGTTGTTTCATCATGCCTCTCCTTTGTGCCTCTCCTTTGTGTAAATTTTGAAAAGGGAACCTTTGGCGTTTTCCCATTCCACGCGAGGCCCGGGGTCGAGGGGAAGAAAGACCCCGCGCGTTTTGACACGGGTTAACCGAACAAAAATGTCAAACCGGCGCGTAATTGATAATTGTTCGTCGCAAGATCGGGAAGGGCGGCGCGAACGGCGCCGCTATCGATATTTTCACGGAAATTCCAAAAAGTCCCCCGATACTCCAAATTGATGGAAACGTTTTTCCCTAAACCAAAATCGACCCCGATCCCCGCGTGCCAGCCCGGCGCCTTGTAATGTTCCAACGGCGCGGCGGCCTGAAGATTGGTCGGAGGGGTCGCCAATGATTTTTCGAAGTCGGTCCTGTAATAAACCCAAGTCGCCCCTCCGGCAAGATAAGGGGCAATCGGCCAAGGGAGAAGGGTGAACGGCGCGCCAAACGGATAAACCTGCCCCGTCAGATTCACCGGCGTCTCCGAGACGATAATCGATTCATTTTGAAAGGTTTCTTCAATCGCATCGGCCGACACCTCCACCCCCAAAAAGGAGAGGACCCTAAAACGGAGGTGAGCCCCTCCGAATCCGTTCCCTCCGTCGGACTCTTGGGAGTTTATATATCCTCCCTGAATGCCCGCGCCAAAATCGGCCAGCCGAGGGATGTACCATCCACCATTCATCTCATCTTGAGCGTGAGCATTCGGCAGACTGATTGCAAAAAACGCGACCGCGAAAAAGAGGAGCGACATTTTCGAAACAAAAATCTTCATCCACAACCTCCCTGTAAAGAGACACATCAGCACGACGCATTTGAATTCAAGGCCGAGCGCCTTACCTTGAACCCTCGACGGAAAGGACGCCTGCTTTCTTTTTAGACGCCGCGAGATCCGGCAGGATCCCTATCCCCTATTCCGGTAAGACCGGCTGAACGCCTTGCGGTTTGAAATAATAACGGTATCGACGATTTCACCACAGTGAATACACCTCCATCCCGGATAGAACCAGGCGTATTCATCTTCGAGTCCGTAGAAATCTTCGTGAACCATCGCTCCCGAACATCTTGGGCAATTCATAATGGACCTCACCCTCATTCTGAAATGTTTTTATAACGACCGGCGAACGACCCGATC
>DATDON010000135.1:0-3417 GCA_035293225.1 Candidatus Manganitrophaceae bacterium | reverse complement strand
CAAGGCGACCCAGCAGGTTTTTGAGGTGGGGAAAAATATCGCCAGCCTGCAAGAAATCCTCAGCGCCCCGAAGCTGCGCGGCTCCCTCGGCGAGCTTTTTTTAGGCGAGATCCTCTCGCAAATGCTGCCGCCGACCCATTTCACCCTGCAATACCGGTTTAAAAACAACGAGGCGGTCGACGCGGTGATTCTCCTGGGCCCCGCGCTCGTGTCGGTCGACTCCAAATTTCCGCTCGAAAATTTCAAAAAGGTCATCGAGAGCGGCTCGGACGAAGAGAAGAAGGCGCACCGGAAGAAATTTCTCTCCGACGTCAAGAAACATGTCGATAACATTTCGGCGAAGTATATCCTTCCGGACGAAGGGACGTATGACTTCGCGCTGATGTATATCCCTGCGGAGAATGTCTATTACGAGACGATCATCAAGGACGAGGCCTTCGGCGACGACAAAAGCCTCTGCAGCTACGCCCTCTCCAAGCGGGTGATTCCGGTCTCTCCCAACTCGTTTTACGCCTATCTCCAGGCGATCGTCCTCGGATTCAAAGGGCTGCGGATCGAAAAGTCGGCCCAGGAAATCCATCAGCGGCTCCAGCGTCTTTCGGGGGACTTTTACAAATTCAAAGAAGACTTCGACGTCATCGGAAAACATCTTTCCAACACGCGGGGCAAATACGAGGAAGCATCCAAGAAGCTCGACCGTTTCGGAGACCGGCTCCTCACGGTGGACCAGGAAGAACCGGAGAGAAAAGGGGTCTTTCCCAAAGAGGAAGTCGCCAAACCCGCGCTGTTCGATTAACGGTTAAACAGAAAGGGATTTTTCATGCCGACGCCACCGCAGCCTGTCCAGGTTCAGATCGAAATCGACGACGCCACCGCTCAGGGGATCTACGCCAACCTGGCGCTTTTATCTCATACCGAGACGGAGTTCATCCTCGATTTTATTTTCATCCAGCCCCAAGCGCCGAAGGCGAAGGTCCGGGCGCGCATCCTCACCAGCCCCGCCCACACCAAGCGGCTGTTGGCCGCGCTTCAAGAAAACATCCAGCGCTATGAAGAAAAGTTCGGCCCGATCAAAACCACCGGCCCGGAAGAAAAGGGTCCCCGCTACCAAGGGCCTTATCTTTGAATCTTCAGGGTCAAACTGAAGTCTTTACGCCGACTCACAGGCACGCCTCCCTTATCAAAGGCGACCTCCCCTTTCCCCTCCTTACGAAGGAGGGGAATTTTTTAAAGGCGCCAAAGCTCTAACCGGCTCGATCTAAAACCCAACGTGTATCCCTGTTACCGCGCCAGCCTATAATCAAACGTCCCATCTACTTCATCAGGTCGCCTGTTGCGCAGTCCGCCGAAGGCGGTCGCGCAATCATGCGACCGTGGGATGCAAGGGGGAACCCCTGCTGCACGGGGAATCCAAAGGGGGCCGGGCAGCGGCCCCCGTGGCGGGGCTTGGGGCGGCGCCCCATTTCAGATCTAAAGTTTCTACCTCCCCGCCCCCCTCATTACAAAGGAGGGGAATAGATTTTATTCCCCCTTCGCCGTATAAGAACAAATATCCTGATAAGCGCAGTACTGGCAGGCGATGTAAGTCGGCCGCGCCCCAAAATCCTCCTTCCGAATCCCCTCCGCGACCATCCGGACCTTCTCCTGCATCTTCTCGATATCCTTTTCCTGCTTGATCGCCCTCCCGATCAGCCCAGAATCCAAAAAATAAAGCTCCACCCGCGCCGGCCATCTTCCGAATCGCTCGCGGTACGCCCAGGCGTAGAGGGCCAGTTGGAGATTCTCCTTCGCCCGCTTGTCGGCCCCCTTCTGATCGGGGACATCGGCCGTCTTATAGTCGATGACCACCCCCCCCTCTTCCTCTTCGTCCACCCGGTCCCACCGCCCGCTGATCCGGTTTCCCTCAAAAGAGAACGAGAATTCCTTCTCGACATAGGTCGCCATTCTTCCCCCTTCCTCCTGCTGATCGTAAAAACGCCGGAGCGCGTCGCGCCCCGCCGCAAGCCGCCGATCCTCATGCTCCCGGCTCAAAAATCCCTCGCTTCGCCAGGCCCGTTCGAAAACCGCCACGACCGCTTCGAAAGAGACCGGCTGATCGGCCGTCTTCGCCGAAAGATAGGCCGCCACGGCCTGATGCATCGCGTTTCCATAGATGATGCTATGGCGCTGATAGATCGGGACCCTCAGGATGTGGCTGTACTTATACTTCAGCGGACAGGTGAGATAGTCGTCGATCTGATAATAGGTCAGATGAAGCGGCTCCGATTCGGCGGGCGCCATCCGGCGGGGCCTCTCCTCCTTTTCGGCCTCGCCGAAGCGGGCGATCGCCTCCAGCGGGGAGGACTTTTTCACCTGGATCGCCTGGAGCGGGAGGTTCAACGCCTCCAGCGCGAACGGGCTGACCTTTCGCTCGCGGGCGGTCCCGATGTCTCTGGCGCTCGTCAGATAGAGTCGCCGACGGGCGCGGGTCATTCCGACGTAAAAGAGGCGCCGCTCTTCCTGAAGATGGACCTCCCCTTTTGGGATGACCTCCTCGATCAGATCGAGCGGCAGTTCGAGGCTCTCCCCCCGCTCCCGGCTTGGGAATTTTCCGTCGACGAGGCAAACCATGAACACCGTGTTGAACTCCAGCCCCTTCGCCTTATGGATCGTCAGGACGGAGACCGCGGCGGCGTCGATGTCGGCCTCGGCGGCGGGAGGGTCTTCGCCCGATTGGAGGAGCAGGTCGAGATAAGCGACGACGTCATGAAGGGCGGGGGTCGGCGTCCATTGCTGGAAGCGCTTGATCTCTCCGAAAAACCGGGCGATATTTTGAACCTTGACCTCCTGGGCGGAGGTCATCGCTTCGGCGTATCTCTCCAATAGGCCGCTTTTTCGAATGAACTCATAGAGGACGACCCCCGCCGGCGCCTCCCGAGCGCGCCGCAGATAGCCTTGCAAATCTTCCAAAAGCTTTTGGAGGGTCGCCGCCGCCTCATCCGTAAGCGGCCCCTCCTCCGACGAGGGCTGAAGCGCCGCCGTGAAGACATCATAAAGACTTTTGTTTTGCCGCCGAGCCCGGTTCATGAAGCGAGAAAGAAGGTCGGCCGGAAGGAGGTACAGATCGGAACCGGCCAAATAATAGAGACTGGCGCTGTCGTGAAAATCGGCGACCCCCCTCATAAAGGCGATTAAGAGACGAACCTCCGGTCGGCTGTAGAGGCCCCGGTTTCCGGTGAACCGATACGGGATTCCCTTCACGTTCAGCGCCCGGAGAAAAGGATCGGCGTCGGTGTTGGCCCGGACCAAAATCGCAAAATCGCCGTGATTCCCGCCGCAGGAGGCGATCTCTTCGGCGATGGTCCCCGCCACAAAATCGGCCTCGGCGGAGAGGGAGTCGAAATGAAGATGGGTCACCGGCGGCGCCAACAACGACGG
>DATDON010000134.1:0-2523 GCA_035293225.1 Candidatus Manganitrophaceae bacterium | reverse complement strand
GGTTCCCCCGTCGGCGCGTTATCAACGGATTCATCCGGCGACCCGGACATTTCAGGCGCTCCGGATGGCGGTGAACGATGAGATCGGGCAGATGGAGGCCGGCATCGAGGGGGCGATTTCCCTTTTGGCGCCGGGGGGTCGTCTCGTCGTGATCTCTTTTCATTCCCTGGAGGATCGTTTCGTGAAGCGGACGTTTAAAAAATGGGCGGAAGGTGAGAGCGCCTCGGGACGTTATCGTGTTTTATACAAAAAGCCGGTCGTCGCAGGGCCGGAGGAGGTCGCGCAAAATCCCCGGGCGCGAAGCGCCAAACTCCGGGCGTTAGAGCGGGCGGCATGAACCGGCAAGGGGCTCTGAGCGGCCGCCGTCTCAGTGAAGGATATTTAAAAGAACTTTTTTCGGGAGGCCGTTTAAAAGGGGTTTTTCCGGCGGAGGCCTCGCGCTCCCTTTTTTGGTTTTTGGGAGGGGTGGTGTTGTTCCTCGCCTTCCTCTCCCTCTGGCAAAGAAATAAAATGATTCACATCGGTTACGAAATAGAGCGGTTCCATCAGCAAAAGATCGAATTGCTCCGCGTCCAGAAAGAGCTTTGGGTAGAGGTGGAAAGCCTCAACGCGCTGGAGCGGATCGAGCGGATCGCGGCCGATCAATTGAAGATGACGCGGGCCCTGCCCGAGCAGCGCGTCTACCTGAAAAAGCCGGTTCCGTAATGGCGGATCGGTGTGTCTGCCCTGGGCGGCCACGGGCGCGCCCCTGCCAAACCGGCGCAACGATTGTTTTTGCGTTTGTATAAATAAAAATTAGAGAGGAAGCGCTTTTGACGCCGAAGAGGAGTTCCCCTTCTTATTATCAGCGTTCTCGTTTCATCTTCGTCGCCCTCTTGATGAGCGCCGGCTTCGTCGCGATCGCCGTTCGCCTGGTGATGATCCAGGGATTCCAAAATGAGGTTTGGCTGAAGCGGGCGGAGCGGCAGCATGAGAAAAATCTCTCGATTGAAGCGGAGCGGGGGGCGATATACGACCGAAATGGAAACGTTTTGGCGATGAGCGTCGAGGTCCCCTCCGTCTACGCGATTCCCGCCGCCGTCCGAGACCCGGTCGGCGCTTCCAGGAGGTTGGCGCCGCTGTTGGGTTACGACCCGAAGACCTTGGCCCAAAAGCTGAGGGGAGAGAAGGGATTTGTCTGGCTGGGGAGAAAACTCAATCCGGAGCGGGTGTCGCAGATCGGAAAGTATAAGATCGATGGGATCGGCATTGTCATGGAGAGCCAGCGATTTTATCCGAAGCGGGCGCTCTTCGGACACCTTTTAGGGTTTGCGGGGGTCGACAACCAAGGCTTGGAGGGGATCGAACGGAAGTATGACGACCTGCTTCGGGGGGAGCGGGGGTGGCTCGTCGTCGAGCGGGACGCCTACGGCAAGCCGGTCTTCCCCAAAGGATTCGATTACATCGCGCCGTCCCGCGGGAAGGATCTCTATCTTACCGTCGATGAGGTGATTCAATACATTTCGGAGCGGGAGCTCGACCGGATGATCGAAAAGAGCCGGGCGAAGGGGGGGGCGGTGATCGTCATGGACCCCTGGACCGGCGCCATCTTGTCGATGGCGGTTCGTCCCCGGTTCAATCCGAACGCGGTCGGGGGGAGCGCGCCCGCGGAGTGGAGAAACCGCGCCATCACCGACGCCTATGAGCCCGGTTCGACCTTCAAGATCGTCACCGCCGCGGCGGCCCTGGAAGAGAAGGTGGTCGAAATGGACGAGATGATCGATTGCGAGGAGGGGGCTTATGCGGTCCAGGGGACGGTGATCCATGACCACGAGCCGGCCGGGGTGATCCCCTTTTGGCAGGTCATCTCGAAATCGAGCAATGTCGGAACGGTGAAGGTGGCGGAGCGTTTGGGCGAGGAGCGGTTGGCGGCTTACGCCCGCGCGTTCGGGTTTGGGGAGCGGTTGGGGATCGATCTGTCGGGGGAATCGCCCGGCCTCCTCCGGCCGACGGCGCAATGGTCGAAGCGCTCGCTCGCCTCGGTGGCAATCGGCCAGGAGGTCGGCGTCACCCCGCTGCAAATGGCGACCGCCGCTTCGGCCGTGGCGAACGGCGGATGGCTGATGACCCCCCATCTGATCCGAGAGGCGCGGGAGCCGCGCGCCGGCGGCGTTCAACACGCCGCCTTGGGCCGGGTCGTTCGGAGGGCCGCGCCGCAGGCGCGGCGGCGGGCGATCTCCGAGGAGACCGCGAGGGAATTGACCCGTATTTTGCAAGAGGTCGTCTCGAAATCGGGAACCGGCCCCCTCGCCGCGATCCCGGGATACGCGGTCGCGGGGAAGACGGGGACCGCTCAAAAAATCGATCCGGCGACGGGGAGATATTCCACCGACCGCTTCGTCAGCTCGTTTGTCGGGTTCGTTCCGGCGGACGATCCGGTCGTCACGATTTTGGTCATGGTGGACGAGCCGGAAGGGGAGGCGTGGGGGGGGAGCGTCGCCGCCCCGGTGTTCAGCGCGATCGGCGCGGAGACGCTTCGTTACT
>DATDON010000133.1:0-8323 GCA_035293225.1 Candidatus Manganitrophaceae bacterium | reverse complement strand
TCGGAGCGACCGTCTCCTTAAAATAAATCTGCCTGAGCGGAAGATCTTTGGAGTAGAGAATTTCGTCGATCACCGGGATGAAGGAGAAGGGTTTCAGCCACTGCTCCAAATTGGATCGATTGCCATATCTTTGGCGCATGAACCGTTCCGCGTCGAAACGGGCCAATCCTTCCGTGACCCACCCCTCTTCGTTCGGAAGCGTTTCGCGCCAGAGGAGGAGAAAAACCCCCTGGGCGATGCTTGCTTCATGAAAGCGTTTCAGGCTGGGAAAAACTTTGAAAAGCCGGGTGTTCATATAAAGAAGTTTTCCGCCGGCGGCGGTCAGGTCTTGGTAGAGGTACGCCTCCGCGAGCTGCAACTGAATCGGCGCGGGCGGAGATTCCTGCTCTAAAAAAAAAGAGGCCGCCTCCGACGCGGCTTTCAAGACCTCCCCGGCGTAACGCCGATCTCTCCTGAGCGCGTGGTAGACAATCTCAACCCCGTCGATTTTCCTTTCTTCGCGGATTAATTTTTCTCCGATCGAGAGCGAAACGTAAGGAAGGTCGTCCGCTTTTAAAAAGTAAGTCCGCCCCCCCCCTCCGCTGTTTTCCACCTGAAGGGGAACGGAGGCGATCAGTTGAAAATCTTCACGAAGGGTGAAGTAGACGCGAAAACGGCTCTTCGGAGGGGAGAGTAAAAAGTTCCATTTCCCATCTTCAAACCGGGGGAGGTAAGGATGCCATCCTCCCTGGAGGGTCGCCACGTTTCGATAGTAGCCGAAGACCCCCCACTTTTCCGGGATGACGGTGACGAAGTGGACCAAAAAATGAAAGGTCGCCTGCGGCGGAATGGGGGTCGGAAGGTGAATCTTCATCAGAATTCTTTTTTTAAAAACGTCTGGAAAATAGGGAAGCGGCTTCCCTCCCATGTCCTGGACCGAAGTGATGATCTGCTCTCCCGGATTGAATTGGGTGGGGTAAGCGCGAGTGTAGAAGGACGGGTCGATCTCCGAATCTTTTTCCAAATAGAGATTCGGGTAGAGAAAGAGATACAATTCCGAAAGGGGTTTCTGCCCGTCATTTACGAAGGCAATCTTTTCGGAGCCGTAAATGCGATGCTCCCCTTCAAAATAGCTGGCGACGATGTCGTATTGGGGAGAGGTTGCGTGGGAGGGGGCGCTGTTTAAGAGCAAAAGGAGGAGAAGGAGTATAAAAATCATTAACTATAATTATAACACTTTTAATCGATTTCTCACAGAAAGGCCCTGTTTATTCACAGGCTTTCTTGATTCTTTTTGCGGCTTCCTATAATCTAAAACCATGTCCAAACCTGAGCTGATCGCCGTGATTCGGGAAGAGATCAAAAGAAACGGGCCGATCCCTTTCGCCCGGTTCATGGAGTCGGCGCTCTACCACCCTGAATATGGTTACTATACCTCTCCCGGGGAAAAGATCGGGTGGAAAGGGGACTATTATACCAGCAGCTCGGTCCATCCGGTTTTTGGGGAACTCCTCGCCAAACAGTTTTTCCAAATGGCGGGGGTCTTGGGAGAGGGGGAATGGACCCTCGTGGAAGCGGGGGCGGGAAAAGGAACCCTTTGCTTTGACATTTTAACCGCGCTTCAAAGGGAGGCGCCCGACTTATTTAATAGAGTCCGATATGTGATTATAGAGCGGAGCGGATGGCTCCGAGATCGCCAGATCGAACGGCTCAAACCGCTCTTTTCAGACCGCGTTCGCTGGGAAGATCAGGTTCCCGGAGGTATAACCGGAGTGGTTTTTTCAAATGAACTGCTCGACGCGTTTCCGGTCCATCGGCTTCGCGTCGGCCCCGAGTCGGTTCAAGAGATTTACGTGGGCTGGGAGGGGGGGCGGTTTGTCGAGACCCTCGGCCCCCCGTCTCATCCGGATTTAACCGCCTATCTCAAAAGAACCGGGGTTGTTTTTGATCGGCCGGTGGAGTTGGAAATCAATCTCCGCGCCCTCGATTGGGCGCGGGAAATCGGCCGGGGGCTTAAGCGGGGATTCGTCGTCACCATCGACTACGGCTACCCGGCGGAGATCCTCTATTCCGCGCGCCGCCCCCGGGGAACCTTCCTTTGTTATTATCGACACACCGCGCATGAGAACCCTTATGACCACATCGGGGAGCAGGATATGACGGCCCATATCGACTTCACCTCCTTGGCGAAGGCAGGCGAAGAGGTCGGGCTTGCGACGATCGGTTTTACCGACCAGACCCATTTTTTGATGGGGCTCGGGATCGCGCAGAGGATGGAAGCGTTCGCGGAACAGATGGACCAATCCGAAGAGGCGCGCAGGCATTTTCTCGCGATGAGGCAATTAATGGCCCCGGAGAAGATGGGGAAAATTTTCAAGATACTGATCCAGGGTAAAAATCTTCCGGCCGAAATTCGATTGGACGGGCTTCAATTCAAACCTTTTTTCAAACTCTTGACAATCCTTTTTTTATACTTTATGATCTGACATCTACATGACCATTGGAGGTTTATAGGGCCGGTGTCGACCGATCTTTTGCCTTTCAATTATCTCCCCATTCTTGTTTTTATTCTTATCGCGCTGGGGTTCGGCGTCGTCACGATTATAGCCGGATATCTGGTCCGCCCCAGCAAGCCTTATAAAGAAAAATTATACGCGTATGAAAGCGGGATCCATCCTTTGACCGACGCCCGACAGATGTTCCCCCTCCGCTATTATATGATCGCGATGCTCTTCGTGATATTTGACATTGAAATCATCTTTCTTTATCCTTGGGCGGTTGTTTTTAATCAATTGGGTCTTTTTGCTTTGGTCGAAATGATTGTTTTTCTCCTGATATTGTTTGTCGGCTATTTTTACGCCTGGAAAAGGGGAGCCCTCGAATGGGACTGATCGATCGCCAATTTGAGTCGAACATCGTGACCGCCTCTCTCGATTCCCTGGTCAACTGGGCTCGGAAATCGGCTTTATGGCCGATGACTTTCGGGCTTGCCTGTTGCGCGATTGAGATGATCGCTTCCGTTGCGTCCCGATACGATATCGATCGCTTCGGCGCGGGCGTTTTTCGCGCCTCCCCGCGTCAATCCGACTTGATGATCGTGGCGGGAACGGTTTGCCGAAAAATGGCCCCGGTGATACGAAGGATTTATGATCAGATGCCGGAGCCCCGTTATGTCATTTCGATGGGCTCTTGCGCCACTTCAGGGAATATTTACAACAGCTACAGCGTGGTGCAAGGGGTCGATCGATTTGTGCCGGTCGATATTTATGTCCCCGGTTGCCCTCCCCGTCCCGAGGCGCTTTTCGCAGGGATCTTGCGTCTTCAAGAAAAAATCATGCAAGAAAAGGTGTTCACGAAGTAAGAAACAGGTCATGGTTAAAAATAAATGAAGAAGGAGAAGGTCTGCTCTCTTCTTTTGAATTTCGGTGAAGAATGAGCCCCATCGCTCAAAAGATTCAAGAACGGTTTCCCGATGCGTTTGTCTCTTCAAAAGAGGCGTTGGGAGAGTTGACCGTGACGGTCCGGCGGGAAAAGATCGTCGATGTCTGCCGTTTTCTCCATGACGATCCGGCGCTGGATTTCGACCATATCAGCGACATCTGTTCGGTCGATTATCCGAACGAGGAGCCCCGGTTTGAGGTCGTCTATCACTTTTACTCCATTGAGAAAAACCATCGGATCCGGGTCAAGGCCCGCGTCCCGGAAGATGATTGCGCGATCGACTCCGTGACCGGCGTCTGGCGGGGGGCGAATTTTCTGGAGCGCGAAGTCTACGACATGATGGGGATCGTTTTTAACAACCACCCCGATCTTCGAAGGATCTTGATGACCGAGGAGTACGACGAAGGGTTTCCCCTTCGAAAGGATTTCCCGGTGGAGGGGAGAGGGTGGAGAGACCGGTTTGAGTTTTTAGGGGAAGGGAAATAAATAAAGGGTCCGGCGATGGAAGAGCTTCAGGAGAATCAAGCGTTGCACAGCGCCCCTTTCGACGATGACGATTTCGACGACGACGTGATCTCCGAAAAAGGGATGAAGCGGACCGAGGATATGCTCTTGAACATGGGGCCGCAACATCCCTCCACCCACGGGGTTTTGCGGATTGTTCTCGATCTCGAGGGGGAGACGATCGTCAAGGCGACGCCGCATCTGGGATATCTACACCGCGGGGTTGAAAAGCTGGCGGAGAATTCCACTTATCCGCAGATTGTTCCCCTCACCGATCGTCTCGACTATGTCTGCTCGATGACCAATAACTATGCTTTTGTCCGGGCGGTCGAAAAACTCCTTCAGATTCAGCTCCCGGAACGGGCGGAATATGTCCGGACCATCGTCGCGGAGATGCAGCGGCTGGCGGGCCACCTCTTCTGGCTTGGGACTCAGGCGCTCGATATCGGGGCGATGACCGTTTTCTTTTACACCTTCCGGGAACGGGAGGTCTTGCTCGATCTCTTTGAACTCCTGTGCGGCGCCCGGCTGACGATGAGCTATTATCGCGTCGGCGGCGTGGACCGCGACATGACACAGGAAATCGTCGACCGCCTTTATCGGTTTTTGGAGACCTTTCCGGAAAAGGTCGTTGAGTACAACACGTTATTGGAGACCAACCGGATATGGATCGCCCGGACCAAAAATATCGCCGTCATCTCCGCCAAAGACGCGATCAATTTCGGGCTGACCGGCCCGGTCCTCCGGGGCTCCGGGGTCAATTACGATATCCGCAAGGCCCAGCCGTACGGCGTCTACGATAAGGTCGAATGGGAGGTCCCTCTCGGGAAGAACGGCGACACCTATGATCGCTACTGGATCCGGGTCGAAGAGATGCGTCAGAGCGCCAAGATCATCAAGCAGTGCCTCGACCGGCTCCCCAAGGGGCCGATTGCGGTCGATCTTCCGGAGATCACCTATCCTCCCCGCAACAAGGTGATGACCGATATGGAGAGCCTGATTCACCACTTCATGATCGCCACCCGCGGGTTTGACGTACCGGAAGGAGAGGTTTACAGCGCGATCGAAGCGCCGAAAGGGGAGCTCGGATTTTATATCAAGAGCGACGGGAGCAACAAGCCGTACCGCCTCCGCATTCGGCCCCCTTCCTTCATTCATATGGGGGCCTTCGATCATATGGCAAAAGGATACATGATCGCCGACATCGTCACCATTTTCGGGACCTATGACATCGTCATGGGAGAGTGCGATCGGTAGGGAGAGGAACGTTAAACGTGCATCGTTATTCGTTAATCGGTTTGGCTTTTCCGTTTAATGAATAACGTTTAACGAATAGCGAGCGGCAAAAATGAAACTAAAAGTTCTATCTGAAAAAGCGCGGGCTGCGATCGAGGCGGAGTTTGCAAAATACTCCGACAAACGATCGGCCCTTCTCCATGCCCTCCGCGTCGCCCAGGAAGAGGTCGGGTATCTCTCGGAGCCGGCGATGATCGACGTTGCGGAGCTTTTGGATTTGACCCCGGTCCAGGTCTATGACGCCGCCACCTTTTATACCCTCTATCACCTCAAGCCGGTGGGGAGATATGTCATTCAGATCTGCAAGACCCTCTCCTGCGCCCTCGTCGGCGCCGGGCCGATGATCGAGCATTTGAGAGAGCGGCTTCGGATCGAGGTCGGGGAGACGACTCCGGACGGCCTCTTTACCCTGAAGCGGGTGGAGTGTCTCGCCTCGTGCGGCAGCGGCCCGATGATGCAGATCAACGACAACTACTATGAGAATTTGACGGGTGAAAAGATCGACCGCATTTTAGACGATCTTAAACGGGAGGGAAAAAGCTCCTTGGCGTCCGGCCCCTTTCAAATTCCGGTGTTGGGAGAGAAGCGTTAATGCCGACCTATGAAAAAATACTTTTAAGGAATATGGAGCAGCCGGGTTACACCGGCAGCCTCGCCGATTATCAAAAGGCCGGCGGCTACAAGGCGCTGGAGAAGGTCTTGAAGGGTATCCCCCCGGCCGAGCTGATCGAGATGGTCAAGAAATCGGGCCTTCGGGGAAGGGGCGGGGCCGGATTTCCGACCGGGATGAAATGGAGCTTTATTCCGAAGGATCATCCCGGCCCGAAATATCTCTGCTGCAACGCCGACGAAAGCGAGCCGGGGACGTTCAAAGACCGCCAGCTCATCGAAAGGGATCCGCATCAAATGTTGGAAGGGATCGGGATCGCCTCCTACGCCATCGGGGCGCATACCGCCTACATCTACATGCGGGGGGAGTTTGAATTGGGGGCCAGAATCGTCCAAAGGGCCCTCCAAGATGCGTACGACGCCAAGCTCTTTGGGAAGAATATTTTCGGGAGCGGTTTTGATCTCGAGATCGTCCTGCACCGAGGCGCCGGGGCTTACATTTGTGGTGAGGAGACCGCGCTGCTGGAATCGATTGAGGGAAAACGGGGCAAGCCCCGGACCAAGCCCCCTTTCCCCGCGACGCATGGACTTTATCAAAAGCCGACCGTGGTGAATAACGTCGAGACGATGGCGAACATTCCCCATATCATCAATCGGGGGCCGGAGTGGTACGCGGCGATCGGGACGGCGAAGAGCGCCGGGATGCGAATTTTCTCCGTCAGCGGCCATGTGAAGCGCCCCGGCAACTATGAGGTCCCGTTGGGGATCACCCTTCGGGAGATGATTTACGAGCACGCCGGCGGAATTCGAAACGACAAGCGCTTGAAGGCGATCATTCCGGGGGGCGCCTCCGCCGCTTTCCTGACCCCGGACTTTCTCGACACCAAAATGGACTTCGAATCGATCGCGCAGGCCGGCTCGATGCTCGGATCGGGCGGGGTGACCGTGATGGATGAGGAGACCTGCATGGTTTGGGCGGCGATGAACCTGCTGGAATTTTTCGCTCACGAGTCGTGCGGGAAGTGCACCCCGTGCCGGGAGGGAAGCTCCTGGCTCTTGCAGATCTTGCGGCGGATCGAAACCGGCCGCGGCAGGATGGAAGACCTCGATCTCCTCGTCAGCCTTTCTAAAAGGATCGAGGGGAAGACGGTCTGCGCCTTTGGCGACGCGGAGATCGCTCCGATCCTCTCCACGCTCAAATTTTTCAAGGAAGAATACGAAACGCATATCCGGGAGAGGAGATGTCCCTATCGGTCCAATGTCGAGCTGGTGATGTCGCATTGAGAGGGACCGTTAACGTGTTCTGGAGTTCATAATGAGCAATCTGATTAAGCTGAAAATCAACGGGGAGGAGATCGAGGTCGAAAAAGGGACCCTCCTGATCGAGGCGGCCAAAAAGATGGGGGTCGAAGTGCCCCACTTTTGTTATCACCCCAAGCTGAAGCCGGACGCCAACTGCCGGATGTGCCTCGTCGAGATCGAAAAAATGCCGAAGCTCCAAACGTCGTGCTCCACCCCGGCGACGGAGGGGATGGTGGTCTGGACCGGCTCTCCGAAGGTCAAAGACGCCCAGGCGGGGGTGATGGAGTTCATCTTGGGGAACCACCCGCTCGACTGCCCGGTCTGCGACCAGGGGGGGGAGTGCCACCTCCAGGATCTGGCGCATCAGCACGCCCCGACCCAGAGCCGATTTGTCGAAGAAAAGCGGGTCTTCGACAAAGAATATTTCGGCCCGCTGATTGAAAAACAGATGAACCGGTGCATCGTCTGTCTCCGCTGCGTCCGTTACTGCGACGAGGTGATCGACTCCAACGCGCTGGGACAGGTCGATCGCGGCTCGGCGACGCAGATCGGCGGCTTCGCCCATCATGAGCTCGATTGCGAATTTTGCGGGGGCTGTGTCCAGATCTGTCCGGTCGGCGCCCTGACCAGTCGGCTCGCCCTCTATGATTACCGCCCCTGGCAGCTGAAAAAGACCGAGACGGTCTGTAATTATTGCGCCGACGGTTGCGGGATGGTCCTGGAGGCGGTGAACGGGAAAGTGGTCCGGGTCACCTCCGAAAACGGCGTCGGAAGAAACGAGGGAGACCTCTGCGCCAGAGGATTTTTCGGTTACGGGTTCATCAATCATGAGGGGCGGCTGACCCGTCCGGTCGTTCGGCAAAAGGGGAAGCCCTTTCAGACGACCTGGGAGCATGCGATCGATAAGGCGGCCGACGGTTTGAAGGCGATCCGAGATCAATACGGCCCCCAAGCGATCGCGGGGGCGATTTCGGCCCGCTGCTCCAATGAGGAGATCTATCTCTTCCAGAAGCTCATGCGCCGAGATTTGGGGACGCCGCACGTCGACAGTTCGGCGCGATACGGCTATCTCAACGCCGTCGCCGCGCTCAATGAAGTGTTCGGGACGACCCGCTTGGCGCGGTACGAAGACATCGTTCAGGCCGACGTGTTGCTTTCGTTCGCCGGTGAGATGACCGAGACCAACCCGATC
>DATDON010000132.1:0-2563 GCA_035293225.1 Candidatus Manganitrophaceae bacterium | reverse complement strand
AGAGGTGATCACCCGCTATTATTTGGAGAAAGAAGAAGACGCCCATCTGAATGTTTCGCTGATCTCGTTCGGGTATAAGTTCGGAATTCCCTATGACCTGGATCTCCTTTTCGACGTCCGGTTCCTTAGAAATCCTAATTTTGAAATTGATTTAAAACCATTGACCGGCGAGGACCCCCGCGTCTTGAACTATATTACCGACTTTCCGGAGACAAAAGCGTTTTTGGATAAGATATACGACTTTTTGGATTTTCTGATTCCCCTTTATGAAAAGGAAGGAAAAAGTTATCTGACCATCGGCGTCGGCTGCACCGGCGGACGGCATCGTTCAGTCGCGGTCGTGAACCTCTTGAAAGGTTATTTGAAAGAGAAAGGTTTTCAGGTCCATTGGCGGCATCGGGACATGGGGCAAACTTAACGGGGCGTGGGAATTCTGAAAATGGGTACTTACGTTGTCGCGATTTCGGGGGCGAGCGGGGCGGTTTACGGCGTTCGGCTGTTGGACTATCTTCTGGCAGAAAAACATCGGATCTATCTGACCCTCTCGCCGGAAGCGAGAATCATCATAAAAGATGAAATGGGACTCGACTGGGGAAGCAATTATTCCGAAACGTCGAAGATATTAGAAAAGAAATACGCCGCCGCGGAGCTTTTTTACTGCGACGAAAAGGACCTGTCCGCCCCGATCGCCAGCGGGTCGGTCCCGACGCAAGGGATGGTCATCGCCCCTTGTTCGATGAAGACGCTCGCGAGCGTCGCGCACGGTTTTTCATCCAATCTCATCGAGAGGGCCGCCGATGTGACCTTAAAAGAAAAACGCCCCCTTATTCTCGTCCCGCGCGAAACGCCGCTCAGCCAAATTCATCTGAAAAACATGCTGACTTTGGCCGAGATGGGGGCGACGCTGATTCCGGCCATGCCCGCTTTTTATAATCACCCCCGCTCCATCGACGACTTGATTCATTTTATCGTCGGCCGCGCCTTGGACGCGCTGAAGATTGAAAATAAAATATACGCCCGCTGGAGGGAATCGTGAAACGGCGGGCCTCGATTTTGAATTGGATTCCGTTCTTTTTGCTCCTCTCCTGTCAGTCGGCTCCTCCTCCCTCGCCGGTGGATTGGGCCGATGTGACGCTGCGGACGACCGGAACCGGTTCGATCCGAGGGGAGTGGTCCGCGACGGAGCGGATGCAGGCCGTTCAACGCGCCAAGGTGGACGCTTACGGCAAGCTGGAGTCCCAAGTTCTCGCCCTGCGGATCAATTCGAAAAAGACCGTTCAAGAATTGGCCCAAAAGGACGAGGGGATTCGAAAAAAAATCGCCGCGTTCGTAAAAGGGGCGAAGATCGTCGATACCGAGAACGCGGATCAGGGGATTGAAGTCACCGCCGAATTGTTCCTCGGCGAAAGCTTCAAGGCGACACTCGGTCTTTTAGAGAAAAAATCGAACCCTCTCCCAAAAGACAAAAGGGAAGACGGCTTCTCCCGTTAGATTTGTTCGATTCGGAGCGTTAGGTCTTCCGATGGCCAAACAAAAGGTTTTTTTTCTGCCGCGGATCGATGTGGAGTCGCTTCAACCGGAAACGCTCCTTTTTCTCGCGGAGGAGCGCTCCACGGAGGGGGTCCTCCTTGATTTGATGGCGAAGTATTTCCTCACGACGGAACATCTCATCCAAAAGATCATCCAGCATCCGAATGTCCTCGACGCGACCCTTCATTACCTGCGGATGTTCGGAAACGCTTCCTATCAAGAGATGATTAAGACGCGGAGCGCGCCGCCGGGCGCCGATTCCGACGAGGGGCCTTCCGCCGCGTCCGAGGCGCTCCCGCAGATGAGGGAGACCAACCTCTTCCAGCAAGTTCAACAGATGAACGTCGCCGAAAAAATTCAACTGGCCCTCAAGGGGAATAAAGAGGCGCGCGCGCTCCTCTTGAAAGATTCGAACAAGCAGGTGGTGCTGTCGGTATTGAGCAGCCCCAGATTGACGGAGCAAGAGGTGGAGTTGATCGCCTCCTCCCGCAGCGTTTCCGAAGAAATACTTCGCATCATCGCCGCCAACCGCAATTGGGTCAAGAACTATTCGATCGTGTCGGCGCTGGTCAATAATCCCAAAACCCCGGTCGGCCTCTCGCTCGGTTTTTTGAAGATCCTAAAGGCCAAAGAGCTGGGGGGCGTTTCCAAGAATAAAGGGGTCCCCGAAGTGATTCGCACGTCCGCTCATAGACTCCTCCAAATGAAAAAAGGGGGGGGATAAAACTTCCTCCCGCTTTTCTTCTCTTTTCATTTCCTTCCCCGGTATGGTCCTATTTTATCCCTCCGCGCCGGACGGTAAGAGGGGGGAAAAATTGATAAAAACGCCCCTCTCTTTTCTTGACAAAAGGGAAATACTAAGTATACTTAATATCGTCAAATTTCCCGGCGGGATACACGAGGACCTTCCCATGATTCGAAGACAGAAAAACAAGTATAAGACCAAAGACATCTGTGAATTGTTCGACATTTCCAAAGCCACCTTGTTTCGATGGGAAAGCGAAGGCTTGATTTCAAATGTGGGACGGGACTG
>DATDON010000131.1:0-7839 GCA_035293225.1 Candidatus Manganitrophaceae bacterium | reverse complement strand
CCGGATGACGAAATCTTCGACCCCGTTGTGCCGCCGGAGAAGGATCGATTTAATGATTTCGTCGGTCCGTTTCATATTTCGGCGGTCATCGACCTTCACGATGAAAGAGCCGAGCTCATCGCTCCCTTTGAAGAACTTGATCGCGGTGGTGGCGGGGATCAGTACCGTCTCGTCATAGTTGATCCCGTGGAGGCTCCCTTTTTCTTTCAGGACCCCGATGACGGTGAAGCGTTGATCGCCGATCTTCACGTCGGCGCCGAGGGGGTCGGCGGCGCTGAAGAGCTCCCGCGTGACATCTTTTCCGAGAACGGCGACCTTTTCAAATCGCGCGGCGTCTTCTTGGGAGAGAAACCGGCCGCGATCGAGGTCATAGTTGCGGATCGACTGGTAACCCTCCAACACCCCCTCGACCATGCCGCTGTAGTCGCGGTCTCCGTATTTGAGCTGCGTCGAGACGTTGACCACCGGGGTGACCTCCCGCGCGTGCGGAACCGACGATTTCACCGTCTCGGCGTCGCCGTAACGGAGCCCTTTCGATCTTCCGCTGAAGGCCCGAAGCTCCTCTTCATTCAGTTTCTTCGGCCGGATCGAGAGAAGGTTGGTCCCCATCTTCTCGATCATCTCGACCGTCAATTTCTTCCCCCCTTCGACGATGGAGGACATCGCGATGACCGCCGAAACGCCGATGATCACCCCGAGCATCGTCAGCCCGGAGCGGAGTTTATTGGAAGAAAGATTCCGAAGGGCGTTGGTGAAAATTTCAATCGCGCGCATGGTTTTCGCTCTACCTCAAACCATTCCCCGAAGGTCATGGTTTTCGCTCTGCCTCAAACCATTTCCCGAAGGTCATGGAAAGGCTCCTTATGGGTTGCCGACGATCCGGCCGTCTTTGAGGATCAGCGTCCGTTTCGCGCCGGCGGCCAGTTCCCGGTCGTGCGTCACCAAAATCAACGTATGACCGTTTTGGTGGAGTTTCAAGAGGAGATCGGTGATCTCGCGCCCCGATTTCGAGTCGAGGTTGCCGGTCGGCTCGTCGGCGAGGATGATGTCGGGATTGTTCACCAAGGCGCGGGCGATGGCGACCCGCTGCTGCTGCCCTCCGGAGAGCTGATTGGGCCGGTGGCGCGTCCGGTCGGAAAGGCCGACCTTCGCCAGCGCCTCTTTCGCCCGCTCCGTCCGGCCCTCTTTCGGAAGACCGGCGTAAAAAAGGGGGAGCGCCACATTTTCCAGCGCGGAGTTTCGAGGAAGGAGATGGAAGGTCTGGAAGATAAAACCGATCTTCTCGTTCCGGATCTTCGCAAGGTCCGGGTCGGAGAGCCCTTGAACCGCCTCGTCGTTCAATAAGTAAGCGCCGGAGGTCGGACGGGATAAACATCCGAGGATATCCAAGATCGTGGTCTTCCCGCTCCCCGACGGGCCGACGATGGAGACGAACTCCCCCTTCTCGATGGTGAAGCTGACCCGCTCGAGGGCGGGGATTGCGACCTCTCCCATCGGATAAATCTTGCTGACCTCTCTGAATTGGATAAGCATCTCTTTAAGAAGCCGGGGATCGGGGACCGGGGGCCGGATGGTGGATATGAAAACGGCGGGCCTTCATCTTTTTCATTCGGCGTCCTCCGGTCCCCGGCCCCCGACGCCCTTCCTTGGAATCACCACGAGGTCCCCTTCCCGCAACCCGTCCCGGATAACCGCCATCGTCTCGTTTTTGGCCCCCACTTCAACCGCTCTGAATTGCCGCTCCCCGGTGGGGCTCCGGTAGAGGACCCGCTCTTTCCCCTCGGCCTTTTCGAGGGCGTTTAAAGGGAGGGTGAGGACATCTTTCTCGACGCGGGTCAGGATATCGATGTTGGCGGTCATCGACGGCATCAGGCGCTGATCGGAATTCATCAGCTCGATCGTGACCTCATAGGTGACGATGTTGTTGACCTTCTCCCCCTTGGGGGAGATCTTCACCACGCTTCCCCGGTAGACCTGATCGGGGACGGCGTCGAGCCGGACCTCGACCGGCTGGCCGACCTGAATCCGGCCGATATTGACCTCGTTGATCTTGGTCTTCACCCACATCTTCGAGAGATCGGCGATCCGCATCAAGGTGGTCCCGCCGCTGACGGCCGTCGCGCCGGAGGAGACGATCTCCCCCTCCGAGATGTCCACCTCGATCACGGTCCCCGAGAGGGGGGAGTCGATCGTGAACTCGTCCACCTCCCGGCTGTTGAGGTCTCTTTGCAGGTATTTTTCATAAAGGGCCCTGTTTCCCCCCAGGGTGAGGAGGAGCTGCCGTTTCGCCAGATCGTGCTTGATCTTCGCGTTCTCCTTCGCCTTCTCGGAGCTCTCCATCTCTTTCCGGGAGATGAATCCTTTTTCAAACAGCTCTTTGGCCCGGCCCCATTCCCGTTCGGCCTCTTCCAGGTTGAGCCGTTCCTGCTCGATCGCGGCGCGGACCTCGGCGACTTTCCTCGCCTGATTCGACTCCTGTTGAATCGTGGCGAGCGGCTGTCCCGCTTTGACGGTATCCCCCGCGTGGATATAGAGCCGCTTCACCTCGCCCGCCTGCTCCGATTTTATCTCCACAACGTTGATCGGTTCGAGCGAGCCGGTCTCCGCCTCTTTGACGATCAGATCCCCACGGAGGACCCGGACGGTCTCTTCCGGCGCGGCGGGGCGCCTGCCATTGAGGCGAAAGGCGTAAAGGACCGCCGCCGCGAGGATCAAGAGAATCAGGGTCAGGCCGACTTTCTTCAACGGGGCGCCTCCGGCGTCGCGGAAATCGGATAGCGATCCGAAAGAAGGCCGGTCACCTTTTCGAGGTTCGCCAGCGATTTGTTGTAATCGGTCACCGCTTTCAACTCTTTTCCGCGCGCGTCGGCCGATTCGTTTTGAAACTCCAAGAGATCATGGCTGCTGATCAGGCCGAGGTTGAACCGCTCGTTCCCCGCCGAGAGTTTTTTCTCCGCGAGGGCGCGCGCCCGTCGCGTCGTCGCGATCCGCTGGAAATCGGTCCTCACCCGCCGAAGCCCCTCTTTGGTCTCCAAGGCGACCTGTTGTCTGACTTTCTCGCGGGCCAACGCCGCCCTGTTCCATTCAGCCTGTTCCTTTTGAAGAGCGGCTTTCGCCGCGCGGTTCCCGAGCGGAAAGGTCAGGACCAGCCCCGCCTCCCATTGATAAAAATCGCCCGAGCGGAGCTGATCGATTTCATCGGAGTAATTCCCCCCCAACCCGTTGCGGCCGACGCTTCCGACGAGGTCGAGCGAAGGGAAGAGTTGGTTTTGGGCGATTCGGATCGCCAGCGCCCGGTTTTCAAGTTGAAGCCGGTTTTGCTCGATCTCCGGGCGGCGATTCAATGCGGTTTCCAACAGCGTTTTTTCATCGAACGTCTTCTCGTTTTCTTCCGGAGGATCAACGGGGAGAATCTCCGGGGCCTCGGTCGCAGACTGTTCCGGAAAGTTGAGGAGCCGCCGCAGCTGATCTTCCGTGTCCCTCACCCCCTTCTCGGCGATCACCACCCCCTCTTCCCGCGAAGCGACCCCCGACTCGGCGACGAGAATCTCGATCGGGGCGAGGAGCCCCAACCCCACCTTCGCCCGGTTGACTTCCAAAAGTTGTTGGGCCGCCTGGAGCGTCTGCCGTTGAATCTTCACGTTTTCGCGGTGGAAGACCAGGTCCCAATAGGTCTGGCTCACCTCCAAGATGACCGCCATCACCGCGGACTTGAAAGCCGATTGAGAGATGGCGTAATCGCTCCGGGCGATCCGGAGCGGGCCTTCCGCCGCCTCCCTCCCGAATCCCCGAAGGAGCGGTTGGGTGAAAGTGAGGAGGGCGGTTCCACGCAGGGTGGGATTGATCTCCTGCAAGGTGGCGCTGGAGCGGACCTGTCCCAGACTGAGGTCATAATTACCCCCCCAGCGAAAACGCTGCTGAAGCCCCGCGTCGATTCGTTGGTTTTCCTGCTCGAACCGGCTTGCCGCCGTAAATCCGGTTTCAACCAGCGAGGTGGAGCCTCGGACCGACCGGTCCGACCGGGCCTCCAATCGGAGCGTCGGATCGAACTGCCCGATTTCTTGACCGATGAGCGCTTCCCGTAGAGAGACATTCTCCGTTTCCACCCGAGCGTCGACGTTGTTTTGAAGGGCGATTCGAATCGCCCCCTGAAGCGTCCATTCCACCGGCGCCCCTTCGCCGGCGCTGAGTTCCCGGACGCTCGTCATAACGGCAAGAAGCGCGATCATCTGAAGAAGCGGCGCCTTGAGGGTTATCGTTCTGTCTCGCATAAGAAAATCAGAATAACAAAAGGACGGGAAAAATTCAAATCGATGAAAAAATAAATGAAAGAATCGGGACCGGGAGGTCCCGATTCCGATTCCCGCCTTGACCCTCTCCATAAAAGCGTGTTAAGATTCGAAGCTTTCATCTTGGCGAAATCTCTTGAAAAAAGGAGGGATCGGGCGGACGGTCTCATGGCGGCGATCCGGGGTGTCGAATTAAGCAAGTCGTACCATCATTACCAGGTTTTGAACTCCGTTTCTTTTGAGATAGGGGAAGGCGCCTGTTACGCCCTGTTTGGGGCGAACGGGGCGGGGAAGACGACCCTCCTGAGGATCCTGGCCACGTTGATCCGACCCTCTTCCGGCCGATTTGAAATGATGGGCCATGACGGGGTCCGGGAGAAGGAGAAGGTCCGCGAATGCTTTTTCCTCATCAGCCACGGCTCCCACCTCTACGATGATCTGACCGTGATGGAAAATATCCAATTCGCGGTCGGCCTGCGCGGGCTCTCTCCCGCCGAGCGGGAGATCAAGGCCGCTTTAGACCGCGTCGGGATCGGCGCGTTCTTCCGCCTGAAGAGCCGTTTCTTGTCGGCGGGGATGAAAAAACGCCTCTCCATCGCCAAGGCGATCCTCATCCGCCCCAAAGCGCTCCTCCTGGACGAGGCCTACGCTTCGCTCGACGAAAAAGGGGTCGGCATGATGAACGACCTCATCCGGGAGTTCAACAAAGGGGGGTCGGCGGTCTTGATCACCTCCCACGACCGGGCCAAAACGGCGGAGGTGGCCCACCGGGCCGGAGTCCTCCGGCGGGGGGCGCTGCGGGAGATGGCGGTGAAAGATTTGTTGGCGGCCGATGCGCTTTTTTAAGGTGATCCGGTGGATCGCGTGGAAAGACCTTCTCAGCGAGATCCGCAACCGCGAAAATATCTCCTCCATGTTTTTCTTTGCCCTCATCGTGATCTTGATCTTCAGTTTCAGCTTTTCGACCGATCCTGAGGTGATCAAGGAGGTGATGCCCGGCATTATCTGGGTCGCCTTCGGGTTTACCGGCGTGATCGGGCTCGGAAAATCGTTCCTGGCGGAGGTCCAGAATGACTGCCTGGAATATTTCCAGATGGCGCCGATTCCGAAGGGGGCGATTTACCTTGGAAAGTTCGCTGGGAACGTCCTCTTTATGCTCGCGGCCGAGATGATCCTCTTTCCGCTCTTCATCCTCTTTTTCAATCTGAATGTGCTTGATAAATTGCCCCAAATTCTGCTAATATTGGTGGCGGCGACCGTCGGCCTTTCGGCGTTGGGTACCCTCTTTTCCGCCTTAACGGTCCAGATCCGCGCGCGAGAAGTGATGTTCCCGATCCTCCTCCTCCCTTTGGCGGCGCCCGTTTTTATCGGGGCGGTTGAATCGACCCGCGGCGTATTCAACGGAGACCCGTTTACCTTCTACAGCGACTGGATCCAATTATTGATCGTTTACGATATTATTTTTATGGTCGTCTCTTTTTGGGTTTTTGAGTTTATTTTGGATTATTGATCGGATTTCTCGTTATGCTTTCGCAACGGATCATCGGAAAACTGCGCCGGTATGAAGGGTGGTTCGCGGCCGCCTCGGCGGTCTGCATCGCAACCGGCCTTTACATGGGGCTCGTGACCTCTCCGCCCGACTATTACCAGGGAGAGGTCGTCCGGATCATGTACGTTCATGTCCCATTCGCCCAGGGGGCGATGTTCGCCTACACCCTCCTCTTCGCGGGATCCCTTTGGTACCTTTGGAAGCGGGAGCCGCTGGTCGACAATATGTGCCACGCCGCGGCCGGGGTCGGCGTCTTTTTTACGACGGTCGCCTTGGTCACCGGGTCGATCTGGGCCAAGCCGACCTGGAACACCTGGTGGACCTGGGATCCCCGGCTCGTCTCGTTCGCGGTCTTGCTGGTCGTTTTGATCGGATACCTCATGCTTCGAACCTTCCTGGATGATCGGGAGAAAGAGGCGACTTACGCGGCGGTCTTGGCGATTGTCGGCTTTGTCGATCTTCCGATCATCCATTATTCCGTGGAGTGGTGGCGGACCCTCCATCAACCCCTTTCCATCTCCATGCGCGGGGTCAGCATCGCCCCCGGAATGCTGGTCCCCTTAACCTTCATGTCGATCGGGCTCACCCTTCTTTTAACCTATATGATCATGGTCCGGACCCAGATGATCTATCTGCAGCGTCTTTTGGAGGCGAAGCAAGGGCGCCTGCTGAGTCAGGTCCAGTTGTGAGAAGAGGGTCGTGAACGGACTGTACATTCGCTGGATCGGCGCGCTGGCGCTCGGAATCTTAATCGGCCTTCTGGGGGCGCGGCGATATGTTCATGATGTCAGGGCGATCTCTCCGGAGCGGCTGTTAAATGAGCCGTCCGCCGAGACGGTCCGGGTCTTGGGGAGGGTGGAGGCGGGGAGCCTCGTCAAAGACCCCTCCAAAGGGGAGATGGTTTTTCATCTCGCCGGGGAAAAGGAGCGGCTTTCGGTCCGTTACGCGGGGGAAGAACCGGAGAACCTCCGGGAGCTGAAAACATTGGTGATTGTGGGGCGGTGGAACCGGACCGATGGGGTGTTGGAGGCCGAAAAGATCGCCCTTATCCCCAATTACGGCTTTGTGACGGCGGCCTATCTGGTCGCGCTCCTTCCCCTGGGGTTCTTCCTCTTTTATATGGAACGGAAGGTGGCGATATTGTATACTCTGATCAAAGATGAAAAGATCTACCAACCGGAGGAGTCGTTTGAGCGTCAATAAGAAAACCGGCGTCATTCTGAGCGCCGTCGTGGTCTGCGCAGGGATCGGATATCTTGCTTTGGGCAACTTCGGGAAAAACCTCGTCTATTTCGTGACCCCTTCCGAGGTGGTCGCTTTCTCCCCAGATCACTACGGGAAAAAGGTCCGGGTCGCGGGTCTGGTGGTGAAGGAGAGTATGAAGGTGGTCCCGAACACGCTGAAGATGACCTTTGAATTGACCGACGGGGCGGAAAAAATCCCGGTCGCTTTCGAGGGGATCCCCCCCGACCTTTTTAAAGAGGGCCAAGGGGCGGTGGTGGAAGGGTATTGGGACGCGGATAAGAAGTTTCATTCCCACATGATTATGGCGAAGCACTCGGAAGATTACATGCCGATCGAGATGAAGCAGGCGGGCGTTCAGCTTCCCAAAAAAGATTTCTTAAAGACCCTGAAAGTCGATTAATCGGAGAGCGGGAGAGCGTAATGTTCATTGAAATCGGGCAATTTGCAGTCGTCACCGCGCTGGTTCTTTCCTTGATCGGCGTCGTCGCCCCGTTGATCGGCCTGAAAAGGCGCAGCGCGGTCTGGGTGGAGGTCGGCCGGCAGGCGGTGACCCTCAATTTCTTCCTCCTCTCCATCGGAATGGCGGCGATGATCTATTCGTACGTCACCCAGGATTTCTCGGTCCGGTACGTCTTCTCCACCTCCAACAGCAAGCTCCCGATGTTTTACAAGGTCGCGGGGCTCTGGGGAGGGCATGAAGGCTCCCTTCTGTTGTGGGCGTGGATCTTGTCTTTTTTCTGCGCGCTGGCGGTCTGG
>DATDON010000130.1:0-6848 GCA_035293225.1 Candidatus Manganitrophaceae bacterium | reverse complement strand
AAAGATCCGCAGCTTCTTCGGCCAGAAAAGATAAAAAGAATCTATCCCATGCAGTGTTCCACCCTGTTGTATTCGCGCGCCTAACCCCTGTAGGGGTTCAATATATTGAACCCCTACAGGAGCCATGCGGCGCGCGATGCGTGTTCAGCTTATTTCTGTTTGGCCTGGCGCAACGCCCGAGGCCCGCGGACCTCTTGTAGAAAGGGAGCGGCCTTGGCGCCTTTGGCGCCGCGCTTCCCGGTCAACAGCCAGTCGATGCTGACGCGCCCCATTTCTGCGATTCGAACCAACAGGTCCGGAGACGGGATGCGACCCCGTTCATACCGGCTGATATAGTTTTGCTTCTTCACGCCCAGCGCTTTCGCAAATTCCGTTTGAGTTCTTTTGCCCCGCACGGCTCGGATCCGCTCGCCCACTTTTTGGGGAGACACTTTTTCCATTGTTAAGCCCCTCCTGTCAGATTGTGATTGTTAACCGATGATATACGTTTCAGGTATGGTGGTTCTGTATCTATTCAAAGTATACTAAATATAAAAATTAAAAGTCAAGCGTCTTGATGAAAGGAAGTTTGGGCGCGCGCCCCAAACCGGAAGTTTTCTTAGAAGAGAATCTTGGAAGCGGCCATCGCCATATCGAGAAAAGGAGACGGATAGATCCCGACGGCCAAGATGCCGGCCATACAGGCGTATAACGCCATCCTGGCTAAAGGAGATATTTCCAGCGGGCGCTGATCCTTGATCTCCCCGAGATACATCTGTTTGATGATCAGAAGATAATAATAAAGAGAGACCACGATACAGGCGGCGCCGATGAATACCAGCCAGAAGAGCCCTTCTTTGACCGCCGCCCCCAGGAGAATAAATTTTCCGAAAAACCCCGCCAAGGGAGGAACCCCCGCCAGGGAAAGGAGCCCCAAGGACATCGCGACCGCCAAGAGCGGGGAGCGCCGGCTGAGCCCGGTGTAATCCTCGATCGCGTCGCTTTGCGTGACGTTGGAAAAGATCACGATCACCATGAAGGCGGCGATGTTCGAGAAGAGGTAGGCGAGGAGATAAAAAAGGATCGCGCTGATTCCGAGGGTGTTGGCGGCGGCCAACCCGACGAGGAGGTAGCCGGCCTGTCCGATGCTCGAATAACCCAAAAGCCGTTTGATATTTTTTTGAGGAATC
The DNA here is from genome assembly GCA_035293225.1 of Candidatus Manganitrophaceae bacterium. Taxonomy (GTDB): domain Bacteria; phylum Nitrospirota; class Nitrospiria; order SBBL01; family Manganitrophaceae; genus DATDON01. Next base: position 5,679 of record DATDON010000130.1, on the reverse strand, counting down.
GCCGCCAGATTTCCGTAAAGGAGGGTCGCCGCCGCGAAAAGGGCGATCAGAAAGATCCATGTCTCCTTAAGGGGCGCCAGGGCGCTGACCAGAAGCCGGACCAAAACGGCGAACCCCGCCGCTTTTGAGCCGACCGAAAGAAAGGCGGTCACCGGCGTGGGAGATCCCTCATAGACGTCCGGAACCCAAATGTGGAACGGAAATGAAGCGATTTTAAAGGAAAGGGCGACGATAATCAGCAGGGCCCCCACCAGAATAACCGGATCGATCTTCCCCCTCGCGGTGATCCACTGCGTCACTTGAGCGAAATCGACGCTTCCGGTGACGCCGTAAAGAAAACTGATTCCGTAAAGCAAGGTTCCGGTGGAAAGCCCCCCCAAGATCAGATATTTCAACCCGGCCTCGACCGACTTGGGATGTTTTCTCATATAGGCGGACAAGATGTAAAATGAGAGCGACATCAATTCGAGCGAGAGAAAGAGGGTTAAAAAATTTCCGGAGGCGGGAAGGAGCATCATCCCCAAGAGAGCGAAAAGGATCAGCGCGTAGTATTCTCCTTGCCTGGCTGAAAAGTATTTCGCGTAATCGATCGACATGATCAGCACGAAGAGAGCGGTCAGGCCGAAAATAATCCTGAAAAAGTTCGTATATGAATCGATGATGACCATCCTATCAAACGCGGGCCCCTGGAACCGCCATCCCCAGACGAGCGTCGAAAGGAGGATCAGGGCCGTCCCCCCGATGCTGAGATAGGCGAGGCTTCTCTTCTCTCGTTTGGCGAAAGGGGAAAGGACCAGGACCGCCATCGCCAGGACCCCCACCGCGATTTCCGGAAATATTCGGATTAGGGAATCAATCATTGTTCTTCTCCCGTAGAGGCTTCATCTTATCACGCTCCGCGCCCATTCGACCAATGTCGCCCCCTCCGACAAACCGGCGCTCCCCTGAATCTTCGCAAGGAGGGCGGCGGAGCCGGTATGGATCGGATCGACCAAGAGAGAGGGGTAAAAACCGACGATCAGGAGGACCGACAACAATACGAGAAAGGGAAGGCGCTGGGTCCAGGTCACGGCGTCCTGAAGCTTTTCCCATTTGGGATGAATTTCCCCAAAAAACGCGGCCCGGATCGCCCGAAGATAGTAGATCGCCGTGATGACGACGCCGAAGACCGCCAGGACGGTCTGAACCGGATAGACGCGAAAGGTCCCGACGACGATCATGAATTCAGAGACGAAATTGGCAAAGCCGGGGAGGCCGGCCGAGGCCATCGCCGTGGCGATAAAAAAGAACCCGATAAAGGGGAGCTTTTTGGCGAGGCCTGAAATCTCCGGATATTTTTTCTGGGAGGGATCGGCCGTGTTGGCGGCGTCGTAACCGAATTGTCCTCCCCATTCCGGCATCAGACGGGTATGGCTCTGATCATAAATAAAGCCGACGAGGGCAAACGCGAGGCCCGTCATGATTCCGTGGGCGAACATCAAGAGAACCGCGCCGTTGAGGGCGATGATGTTCAGGCTCGCCATCCCGAGAAGGACATATCCCATATGGCTGCTGGAAGAGTATCCGATCATAAATTTCAGATCCCGCCGGGTCATCGCCACATAGCCGCCGTAGAGGATATTCGCCATACATAAAACCGCCACAAGGGGCATCCAGAACTTCGCCCCCACCGGGAAGAGGAACATCGATCGAATAATGCCGTACGCCCCCAACTTCATCAGGACCCCGGCGTGGAGCATGCTGACCGCCGACGGCGCCGCGGCGTGGCCGCCGGGGGACCAGGAATGGAACGGCCACATCGGGACCAGGATGCCGAAACCGATCAGGAGCGGGAGGAAAAAGATGATTTGAAAAGCGTCCGAGTAATGAATCCGTCCGAGTTGAAGAAGATCAAAGGTATAGTGACCCAATTCGCTCTGGGCGACCGCGTAAATCGCCAGGATCGACACCAGGGCGATCACGGCGCCGAAGGTCAGATAGAGGGTCAGCTTCATCGTCGCGTATTCTCTATTCGTGCTCCCCCAGATTCCGATCAAAAGATACATCGGGATCACGGCCAATTCGTAAAAAAAGTAAAAGAAGAACAGGTCCAAGCTCATAAAAACGCCGTAAACGCCGGTGACCAGGGTGAGCAGAAGGATAAAAAACTCTTTGACCCTTTTCTCGATGCTGAATGAGATGAAGACGCCGGTGAAAATGATAAAGGAGGTCAGCAGGACCATCGCGAGGCTGATTCCATCCACGCCGAGATGCCATGAAACCCCGAGGGAGGGGATCCAATCGATTTTTTCGACGAACTGGAATCCTCCGGCGACCTGATCGAACTTAAAAAGAAGAAGGATTGAAAGCGCGAGGGAGATGAGCGTGGCGCCGGCCGCAATCCGTCGGATCGCCGTTTTGTTCTCCTCCGAGAGGAAGATCATGAAGACGGCGCCGAGGAGAGGGGCCAGAAAGATCACTGAAAGATACGGAAAATCGGTCATGTCGAATCCTAATTTTGTTTACGGTCTCTCGTTACCGAACCGCCACCACCTGAGACGGGATGAATGTCGCCAGAAGCAACAGAACCACCCCGATGATCCCGATAATAAACATCATGAGATAGGTTTGCAGTTTTCCGGTCTGGGAGAGCCGCAAGATCCCGCCGGTCCACCGGGTCAAGGCCGCCGTCCCGTTCACAAAAAAGTTGATTACCACCCACTCCTCGACCCAGTTGCAAAAGAGGGCGATCCCTCCCTGGATATTTCGAATGATCCAAAAGTAAAGCTCATCAAAATAATATTTGTTTTGCAACAACCGGTAGGCGAAAGAGAACCGGGAGGCCAGCCTTTCCGCCGAGAAAAGACGCGCCGAATAAAAGGCCCACGCGACTCCGATCCCCGCCAACGCCACGAGGGTCGAGCCGGCCGCGATCGAAAAGTGGAACGCCGGATGGCCCGCGGCGCCAAAGTGGACATACGAGGCGAATCCATGCTCCAACCCCGGCGCCCCCGCGAAACCGGCGACCGCCGAGAAAAAGGCGAGAATGACCAAAGGAACCGTCATGACGGGGGGGGACTCGTGCGGCGCCTCATGTTTTCCATGCCCTTCCGCCGAGCGGGGCGCTCCGGTAAATACGACGAAAAAGAGCCTGAACATATAAAGGGCGGTGAAGAAGGCGGTCACGATCCCGACCCAAAAGAGGAGAAGATGGCCGGACTCGTAAGCCGCGACCAGGATCTCATCCTTGCTCCAGAAGCCGCTGAGCGGGAAGAGCCCCGCGTTCGCCAGCGCCCCGATCAGAAACGTCGTCGAGGTGATTTTCAAATACTTGGAAAGGCCCCCCATCTCCCAGATATCCTGCGTGTGAACGGCGTGGATCACGCTCCCCGCGGCGAGGAAGAGGAGCGCCTTGAAAAAAGCGTGCATCGTCAGATGGAACATGCCTGCGGTATATCCCCCCACCCCCAACCCCATCATCATATAGCCGAGTTGGCTGAGCGTGGAGTAAGCGATGATCCGCTTGATGTCGTTTTGAGCGATGGCGATCGTCGCCGCCATGATCGCGGTGAATCCGCCGATATAAGCGACCGCCTCCAACGCGTCCGGCGCCGCCGAAAAGAGGAAGAAGCTGCGGGCCACCAGATAAACTCCGGCCGCCACCATCGTCGCCGCATGGATCAACGCCGAGACGGGGGTGGGGCCCTCCATCGCGTCGGGAAGCCAGACATGGAGCGGGAACTGCGCCGACTTGCCGACCGCTCCGGTGAAGATCAAGAGGGCCGCGACCGTCAGGAGGGTCTCCGGGAATCCTCCCTGCTTCAAGCTTGCGCTCAATTCGGAAAAATTAAACGACCCGACCACAAAATAAAGAAACACAATCCCGATCATGAAACCGAAATCGCCGACCCGCGTCGTCAGGAAGGCCTTCTTCGCCGCGTCGGCGGCGGAAGGCTTCTCAAACCAAAATCCGATCAAGAGGAATGAGGAGAGGCCGACCAGTTCCCAAAAGATATAGGTCTGGACAAAGTTGTTCGAAAGGACGATCCCCAGCATGGAAAAGGTAAAAAACGAAAGGGAGGCGAAGTAGCGCGAATAGCCGGGGTCCCCTTTCATGTATCCCATCGAGTAGATGTGGATCAGGGAGCCGACCCCGGTGACGACCAGGAGCATCACCACGCTGAGGGGGTCGATTAAAATTCCCATCTTGACCTGAAGGGTCGGGAGGTTGAGCCAATACCAGAAATACTCGGTCGGCGGCGCCTGGGGTTCGGCCAGGATGTGGGCGAGCGGCCCCAGCGAGAGGAAAAAGGAGAGGAGGATCGCGCCGACGGAGATCAACGCGCTCAGGCGCCCCGACTTCCGCGTCAACACGGTGATGATAATAGAGGCGATCAGGGGAGATAAGAGAATCAGCCAGAGTAATCCGGGCGCCATGTCGTATTCCTTTTCAAAACTACCACTTCATCAGATTAAATTCGTCGACGTTGACGGTCGCGCGCCGCCGAAACGCGACGATCACGATCGCCAGGCCGACCACCACTTCCGCCGCGGCGATGGTCATGACGAAAAAAACGAAGACCTGCCCGTCGATCGACTGTGAAAACCTGGAAAAGGCGACGAAATTGATGTTGACGGCGTTCAAGATCAGCTCGATCGCCATCAGAATCATCAAGATGTTCCGGCGGATCAACACCCCGATCACCCCGATCGTGAAAAGGAGAAAGCTTAGCGTCACGAAGTAAGAAAGAGGAATCACTGTCGGCTCTCCACCCGGCTATCCACCGGCGTTCCCGAGAGGGTCTTCTTGCCGTTTGCGCTTTCGGAAGTCTTCAGCGAAGCCGGTTTATTGATCCGCTTCCCGAGCGCAACCGCCCCGACCATCGCCACCAGGAGGATCACGGAGGCGAGTTCAAAAGGAAAGAGGTAGCGTGTATAGAGGGCCGTTCCCAACGCCTGCGTGTTGCCGACCCCGTTCCACGCCGCCGGGCCTACCACCCTCTCCACCGAAGCGGCGCCGCTCCCCCAATAGACGATAACCATCTCGGCCAAGACGACTAGACCCAAAAAAATCCCCAACGGATAGTGTAGGTGTAAAACCCGCTCGTCCAGTTTGACGTTAAATATCATCAAGACGAAGAGATAAAGGACCAGAATCGCCCCGGCGTAAACGATAATTTGAACCGCTGCGACGAACTCCGCGTTCAAGAGGACATAGATCCCGGCCACATGAATCAGGGTCACGAGGAGGGAGAGCGCCGAATAGATCATATTTCGAAGGGAAATCGCAAGAAGAGCGCTCCCCAAGATCACCGCGGAGAAATAAAGGAAGAGCAACTGGGCGATCAAAATGGCCCTCCCCTCTTTCGCCTGGAGTAGGCCCGATACCCATCACCCGTCTTTATCGGAGAGGATCGACAGGACACCTAAGCGGCCCCCTTCACATGCGCTGTTTTATCCTGCTTCGCGGCGGGAAACCCGATCTGTTTCATCTTATTGTAAAAGAGGAATTCCTCTTCCTCTTTCTTCGGCCGTTTCGGCCGTTGCGGGAAATATTTGTCGCCCAACACCAGCATCGCCTCTTTGTCCATCATCAGGCTCCGTTTATTCCCGGTGGCCATTTCATATTCTTTGCTCGAGGCCAAGGCGTCGACGGGGCAGGCCTGGACGCAAAATCCGCAAAAAACGCATTTGGTGACG
>DATDON010000129.1:0-8207 GCA_035293225.1 Candidatus Manganitrophaceae bacterium | reverse complement strand
GGAATCGCCGACTTCGAGTCCCGGTTCCAACGAAAACCGGAGGGGATGTGGCTCCCGGAAACCGCCGTCGATCTCGAAAGCCTCCAGGTCTTGGCGGAAGAGGGGATTCGATTCACGATCCTGGCGCCGCATCAGGCGGAGCGGATCCGCAAGATTAAAACAGCGGAAGAGGACAAAGAGGACGCCTGGATCGACGTCAACGGCGAGAAGATCGATCCTTCGCGGCCATACCGATGCCTTCTCCCCGGCGGCCTTTCCATCGACCTCTTTTTTTACGACGGACCCCTCTCCCATGGGGTCGCTTTCGACAAACTCCTTCACAGAGGAGAGGCCTTTGTCGAGCGCCTTCGATCCGGCTTTTCCGATAAGAGAGATTGGCCGCAGCTCCTCCACATCGCGACCGACGGCGAATCTTACGGCCATCATTCCCACCACGGCGATATGGCGCTCGCCTATACCCTTCAGCAATTTGAAAGCCAACAGACCGTCAAACTGACCAACTATGGAGAATACCTCTCCAAGAACCCTCCCTCATACGAGGTCGAAATTGTTGAGAAAAGCTCCTGGAGTTGTCCGCACGGGGTGGAACGGTGGCGATCCGACTGCGGCTGCCAATCCGGCGGGCGCGCCGGTTGGAACCAGAAGTGGCGGCGACCGTTGCGGGAAGGACTGGATGGATTGAAGGAGTCGCTCGATCTCCTTTTCCAAACGAGGGGGGAAAAGTGGTTTAAAGATCCGTGGGAAACGAGAAACGCCTATATCAGCCTCATCCGAAAACGGGAACAAAACCGATTGGACCTGGAAGAGTTCGAAGCGTTTCTCTCTCAATACCAGCGGGGGATGATGACGCTTCTTGAAAGAGAGGCGGCGGTCAAACTCCTTGAGATGCAGCGGAACGCCCTTTTAATGTTCACCAGCTGCGCCTGGTTTTGGGATGATATTTCCGGATATGAGACCACACAGGTTCTCCAATACGCCGGGCGGGCGATCCAACTCGCCAAAGAGATCGACGGCGCGGGATGGGGCGGAAGGGTCGAAGGCCCTTTCCTGGAAAAGTTGAAGGAGGCCAAAAGCAACATCGCCGAACAGGGCGACGGCGCGGCAATTTATCAAAATTTCATCCGGACGGCGACCGCCGACATCAAACGGATCATCGCCCATTTCGCCATCCCCTCTATTTTCGACCACACCCCCCAAAACGCCGATCTCTATGGCTACCGCATGGAGCTCCAGGATTATCAGCGGGTCACCGACGGGACGATCACCTTGGCGATCGGAAAAGGGAGGCTGACCTCCAAGATCACTTTTGAGATAGAAGAGGCGATCTTCGGGACGCTTCATTTCGGCGGTCACGATTTTCATTGCGCCGTCGGGGCCCTCCTCGGGACCGAAGAATACGAACGAATGAAATCGGATCTGATCCGGAAATTTTTCCACGACTCGCAGGCGGCGGTGGTCCGCTGCATGGATCACTACTTCGGCGAAGACGCGCACACGCTTCAGGATCTCTTCTTAGAAACGAGGAGAAAGGTTCTCGGTCAGGTGGCCGACGCCCTTTTCGGCCGGTATGAAAACGTCTGGCGGCAAATCTACCTCGACCATCGAAAACTGATGCTCTACCTTCAATCGACCCAGGCTAAAATTCCGAAACCCTTTTTGGCGCCGGCCGCGCAGGTCCTCAATTACGATTTGAGAAGAGAGATCTCTCATCTCCCCGACCCTTCAGCGTTCGACCGGGTTGCGCAAATCTTCCAGGAATCCCAACGATGGGGGGTGGAGATGGAGACCGAAAAAATCGAGCGCAGGATGCGGGAAATGATCGAAGCGGAAATGCGGCGCCTCCTCGAACAGGGAGGGGAGGGCGCTTTGGAGGCCATCCACCGTTTGCTCGACGTCGCCGATCAATCCCGCATTAAAATAAATTTGTGGGAGGCGCAAAACCTGTTCCAACAATTTTTGAACCAGAGGAAAAAGCGGCGGGGCGAGACCGGCGCTTCGTCCGCGTCCCGAAGAGATCGAATCGTAAAACTGGCCGAGAGACTTTCATATCATACTGGCGGTATTTCATGAGCCCGAAGGAAGGCCGGGAATGGGAAGAGGAGGCGCCGTATGGCGGAGCCGCGTAGAGCGAAGGAGCCGTTCAAATTCATCAATTGCGTTGAGCTCTCGGAGATCCTTGGTAAAAAAGCCTGGGATGAGCAGGAGCTTCTTGAAATCCTGGAGGAGATCCCTCTCGACTCGATTCATTATCACGTTTTCAGCGTTTTTTTGAGACATAAATATATCGTCGGCCCCTATCCCAATGACTTCGCCACCTGGATCGCGATCCAGGTCCGCGATCGGGTCCTCGGCGAACGCCTCGGCGTCCTCGATCCTTACGAGTTCGATTCCATTGAAGCGCTGCGGGGGGAAATCGTAACGATCATCGATGACCATCTTTCAAAATTGCGGCATATTCCGAGGGTGATGTACGGGGAGCCCTTTTATTTTATGCGATCCAAAGTGATCGAAATTCAAAGCCCGCTTGAGGCATGGACGCTGAATGACTTTTGCGAGTGTCTCCGGGAGATCGATGTCGGCGTCATTTATTTTCATTTTTTTGAGGCGAGACACCGGGGGCAAAAACAGTCGGACTTTGAGATCTGGTTCGAACAGGGGCTCGGAGAACACGACTTGGCCCAAAAAATGATGGAGATCAATCCGTATATGAGCAGTCTGGAAGGGATTCGAGAGAAGGTCCTTGAAATTTCCGCGGAGCGGGTCGGATGAGTATCAGTCTTGAAGCATACCGCAAAGTGACCCCGCCCGGAACGGTCGATCTTCTTTATCGCTTGGGAGAAAAAAGCCGGGGGAAGCGTCTTTTAAACATCAATTCCACCCGGATCGGGGGAGGGGTGGCGGAAATTTTACAAAGAATGGTCCCCTTGATGCGCGAGGTCGGCGTCGCCGCCGATTGGGAGGTCATCCAAGGAAATCCCGCATTTTACGCGACCACCAAAAGTTTTCACAACGCCTTGCAAGGGCAGGAGCAGGTGATCGATCCGGAAATGCTCGACAATTATCTTTATTGTAACGCGGAAAACGCAAAAGTCATCGATCTCGCGTATGATTTCGTCGTGATTCATGATCCACAGCCGGCCGCGCTCATCGATTATCGCCCCTCAAAAGGAAAATGGATATGGCGATGCCACATCGACGTCTCGCGTCCCCAACGGAAGGTCTGGAATTTCTTACGGCAGTATGTGGCAAAATATGACGCCGCCATCTTCTCCCTCCCCCAATTCGCCCGTCGATTGCCGATCCCGCAATACCTCATCTATCCTGCGATCGATCCCCTCAGCGACAAAAATAAGGATCTCTCCAATGAAGAGGTCGATGCGATTCTGCAAGACCTTGATATTCCACGCGATCGACCGATTCTGCTTCAGGTCTCCCGGTTCGACCGATTTAAAGACCCTATTGGGGTCATTGACGCGTTCCGGCTCGTCCGAAAAAGGCGCCGATGTATCCTCGTTTTGGCGGGTGGAGGGGCGACCGATGATCCGGAAGGGGCGAAGGTCTTGGAGGAGGTCCAGGAGGCGGTCGGAGACGATCCCGATATCTTTATCCTGGTCCTCCCCCCGACCGCCCATTTGGAAATAAACGCCTTGCAAAGGGCCGCCACGATTATATTACAAAAATCGCTTCGCGAAGGCTTCGGTTTGACCGTTTCTGAAGCGATGTGGAAAGGAAAGCCGGTTATCGGGGGGGAAACGGGGGGAATCACCGTTCAGTTGGTTTATGGGGTCACCGGTTATACGGTCAATTCCGTGGAAGGGGCCGCCTTCCGGATCGCTTATCTTCTGAATAACCCCTCCCTGATTCGAAAAATGGGGGAGGACGCCAGGGAGTATGTCCGCCACCGTTTTTTGATCACCCGGAACCTCCGAGATTATCTCTCCCTCCTCTTTGTTTTGAAGGACGCGCCTGCCTCATTTTAACATAACTAATTGATTTTATTTATAAAAGTATGCGTTTCCCCCACTTATTTCCTTGTCTTGACAACAATAATCCCAGGAGAGTATGATAAAGATAATAAAGAAGTGTCCTTATTTTTATTTAAATTTTTCGCCGCCTTCCCATCTCTGACAGATATCCTTAAAACGATCGGGAGGTGACACATGAAGTATAAATATGCGATATACGGCCTTATTTCTCTTGCGGCGTTCAGCCTTTACACGCCGGCTTTTTCAGTTACGCCTAAAGAGGGACAAGAGCGGATAGGGAAGGCGATTCAGGATGCTGCTCTCGCAAGGAGCCTGGACAATGCGGCGCGGGGCGCCGCCCAAGAAAGATTAGGCCTTGCGATCCGGGATGAGGCCGCTTCGAGATTTGCGGCCGCCCGATTCCAAGAAGAATTGGGGTTTTTGATTCGGGACGCGGGAGCGCTCGCCTATCAGCGCGGGCTCCTTCAAGAAAAGATGGGGCAGATCATTCTCGATTCCGCTCGGGTTGGATAGGCCGTTCCATGACCTTCGGAGAATGGTTTGAGGTGAAACGAAAACCATGAGGGAAAGTCCAAGGGGGTTGTTATTCTTGCGACCCTCTTGGAGGCTTTCCAAGAGTTCACAATAAGAAGTTCCTTGACCTTCGGGAATGGTTTGAGGTGAAACGAAAACCTTACAACGGGGTTTGAATGGCGTTAAAAAAGAAAAAGGTCGGACCTTTGTCAAAAAAGAGCGTATCGCCCAAAGGAAGAAAGAGCGGGGCCGTTTTAAAAAAGTCGATCGCTCGAAAGAGGGCGATTTCGAAAAAAAGGGTCCTGTCCGAAAATAAAAAACCGGTCTCGGCCAAGAAGAGCGTTTCGTTGGAAGTCTCCGATCTCTATGAGCGCGCGAGATGGAAGAGGGAGCGCCGCGAATATTGGCGCAACCGTTTTAGAAAGATATTGGCCAATCTCTCCGCCGATCCGAAAGCGAAGCGGTAATTTACCATTCGATCAGGGCGGCGCCCCACGTCAGCCCCCCCCCGAAAGCGCAAAGGATCACCCGGTCTCCCTTCCTGATTCTTTTTTCTTCGATCGCCTCGGCCAGCGCGATCGGAAGAGAGGAAGAAGAGGTATTTCCATATTTGGAAATGGTGATTTGCGTTTTCTCCAAAGGAATTTTTTTCTTTTTAAAAAGCGCCTCCAGGATCCTGAGATTGGCCTGGTGAAAGACGAAAAAATCGATCTCCGACGACGAGAGGCCCTCTTCTTCTAAAATCGCTTCGAGCGCCCCTTCCATCTTTTTCACGGCCGCTCGAAAGAGGGGCTTTCCCTCCATCTTCATGTAATGTAATCCTTCCCTCAGCGATTCCGAAGAGGTCGGCCGCCGCGAGCTTCCCGCCGGAAGAAAAATCAAACCATGCCGTGATCCATCGGCGTAAATCCGAATCGAGCGAATTCCCCTCTCCCCCCGCGCCAGAATTACCCCCCCCGCTCCGTCTCCGAAGAGGATCGCCGTGGCCGGATCAGTTGGATCGATAAAGGGGGATTTGACCTCGGCCGAGACGATTAAGATCCTTTCGGCCGATCCGTTTCGGATGTACTGGTCTCCCACCGAAAGGGCATATAAAAAACCGGAACAAGAAGCATTGAGATCGAACGCCGGAACCGGCCCGGCTGAAAGCCCCTTCTGGACCAAGCAGGCGGTGGAAGGAAAAACCATGTCGGGAGAGGTGGTGGAGACGAGGATCATGTCGAGCGAACGGGCCGAAAGACCGGCCGCCTGCAACGCTTTTTGGGCAGCCTCCAACGCGAGGGTCGATGCGCTTTCCCCCTTTCCGACCCAGCGGCGTGTCTGAATGCCGGTCCTTTTGACAATCTCTCCGTCGCTTAAGCCAAGCCTTTCCGAAAGCTCGGCGTTGGTGACGAGCCGTTTGGGGAATGCGACGCCGGCGCCGATGATTTGAGAGGGCATGGAAAGGGATTATAGATTTCTCTGAGAGAGGTGTCAATCTAAACCGGCGTAGCCGGAACCAAAAAGACGTTAAACGTTATTCGTTGACCTTCAGGGAATGGTTTCCGGCGAAACGGAAACCATAAATGTTAAACGGAGTTGCGTCAACATCTACGCAAAAAATGTATATCTTTTAGACACAGAATACAAAGACCTCGCGCCGAAGAGCGCTCCCTAAGATATGAGGAGCGCGACCGGGAAGATTGAAAAGACTTCGGGGAGGGCCAACACCGATCCTCCTTGGCGGGGATGCGCTCGGACGATTTCTCCGGTCAATACATTTTGAAAGAGGTCCGCCGAAACGCCTGGAGGCAAGCGGAGCCAACTCTCTTCCCATATCGGACCGATCGGATCGATCTGTTCTCCCATCGTGAGAGAGACCAGGAGGCGGGGGGCCGCCGCGATAACGAATCGATTCTTCCAGCGCCGCCCAAAAGCGATAAGATGCCCCGTTCTCCTCCCCTCTTCTTGAAGCGGCAGATATTCTCCGCACAGGAAAAGCGTTTTTCGCCTTTTTCGGAGCGTGAGGGCTTTCCAGGTTATGTAGAGTTTGATTCTTCCGTCCGTTTTGTTTTCAAGAAGCTCTTTTAGAAGGGCGCCGGAAGGATCCTGAGGGAGAAGGCGCAGAAAGGCGGCGCGGCGCGCAAAATCAACGGGGCGGCGGTTATCGGGGTCGACCAGGGAGAAGTCCCACAAGTCACACCCTTGATAGATGTCCGGAACACCGGGAGAGGCGATCTTCAATAAAAGCTGCGAAAGGCTGTTTAGGAGACCAAAATGGGCGACCTTCCGTTGAAAGATAAGAAAGTCCTCCAGGAACCGATTAGAGGCGGAGCGATCCAGGATGGCCCGAACAAAGCGGGTGACGGCGTCGTCGTACGCTTGATTGGGAGAGATCCAACTGGTGTTCACCTTGGCCTCCTTGGTCGCCTTGGCCATGTAGGCTTCGATTCTTTCAACGAAGGTTTCATATTGCTCCGCTTCCATCTTTTCAAACGGCCAGGCCCCCAGAAGGGTCTGGTAGAGGAGATATTCTTCGTTGAAATCGGGCGCGGGCCGTCCGTCGCAGTCGGCCTTCTTTGTCTCATTGATCTCGCTCCAGCGGCGCAGGCGCGTCCGCCACTCCTCCGGAAGTTCGGAAAGGACATTGATCCGGGCGCGGACATCTTCGCTTCTTTTGGTGTCATGGGTCGAAGTGGTCAGCATTCCATATGGCCACTGTTCCCTCCTCTGACGGTTTTGCTCGTGGAAAGCGACGGGAGAGACCCCAAAGGCCGGCAGGTCCCCTCCGACTTCGTTCAGAGAGATCATTCGATTGTAAATGTAGCAGGCCGTGTCTTCCAACCCCTTTGCCATGACCGGGCCGGTGGTTTGTTGAAATCTTTTGACGAACGTCAGCAGTTCTGCGCGGTCCTCTTCGCCAAAGTAGTCCGGATATTGAAGCAAGAGGACCTTTTTTAAATAATCGAACACGGAAATATCGACCGCCGGGCTCCTCTGTTTCGCTTTCCAGATCGCCGTCTCGATATGGCGACGGTCTTCTTCGCCGATCACCCCTTTCCCTCCGATATAAGTCCGATACACCGGAAAACAGGCGATGATTTCACGGATCGCGTCGCGCAAGCTGTAAAGCGTAAAGTCCCGAGAGAGCCTGTCTTTTTCAGAAAGACGATTTAACCGCCGGGCCAGCACGTTGATCTCGCTGGCCATTGTCGTATTCATGACCATCTTCTTTCGTTCATAGACAACGTCTTGAAAGCGGAGCCTCTCTCCGATAAAATCGGAATAGATCTGGTCGAACGCTCCCGCATGGGTCGCATCGATGAAGAGACCATTCAAAGTATGGGCAAATTCGTACCCGACGGTCCCATGAACAGGCCATGCGGTCGGAAGCCGTTCTCCCCGGCTTAAGATCTTTTCCACGATCAAATAGAGGGGGAGAGGAGCGCGGTCCAGGATTTCCATCATCATCGAATCGATCTCCTCCCGCTTCACAACGGCGGGCGGCAGCAAGGCCTTGGCCTTTTCGATCAGGCAGCGCCTTTGCAGGCGCTCAATGTATTCCAGCGGGTCGTAAAGGCCGTCCGGGTGATCGATCCGAAGCCCTTGGACCTTTCCCTCCCGGATCAAACGGAAGATCAAACGATGGGTCTCTTCAAAGACCTCCGGCCGCTCCATGCTGATCGACGCCAGATCGTTGATATCAAAAAACCGGCGATAATTGATCTC
>DATDON010000128.1:0-4419 GCA_035293225.1 Candidatus Manganitrophaceae bacterium | reverse complement strand
GAGGCCGGAGGCCGCCGCGTCATTGGCCGCCGTCGCGACCGGCCTGGAGATTTTCCAGGGCTGATCGGGATCGGCGCTCTGCTCCAACTCGATCACCCCCTCCGGAGACTGGATCGTCAGCCCGGTCACCGCCGATTCCGAGAACGAAAAAAGCCGCTTCGCCTTCGATTCGGCCTCTTCCTTTTTTTTCGCCCCGGGAATTTCGATATAGAAGAGATAGAGGCCGAGGAGAACAAGAAGAATGGTCAGAACAATCGTCCCCTTAAACCTCACAGCCGGCGCCTCCTCCGCCATACCGAGAGGCCGATGATGAGAACACCGAAGGGAAGGATCACCACCGAGGCATAAAAGGTCATCTTCGCCTGCTGCGCGGTGATCAGGAGCGTGCTGGTTTTGGCCTCTTGCGGACGGATCGAGACCAGGTCTTTCTCCTCCGCGAGCCAGGTCACCACATTCTGGAAGAGATCGCCGTTCCCGGCGGAGCGGACGATTCCGTTCGTCGCGAAATCGGAGTCGCCGATGATCACCAGCCGGCTCTTCTTCTCCGGAGCGCCGAATGAGGCGGCGTCGGCGCCCTCCGGCGGCGGGGCGCTCTTCTTATACTGAATCACCCCTCCCATCGTAATGGGGCCCTTCGTGTCCCGGTCGGGCCGGATCGAAATCTCCCCCTGCGTCTGTTTCGTCAGCCAACTGTTCGGGCCGCTCTCCAAGATCGGTTCGAATTGAAGGGTCTCCCCTTTGGCGGAGTCGAATTCGACCGATCGGGCCAGCGGGAAAAAGGTCGCGAGGTTGAAGCGCTCGGTGATTTCGTGATGGGGATAGGTCCCGGGGTTCACGATCGGGACCGCCCCGCCGAGGCCCGAGGTCGGGTCCAGGACAAGGTCATTCTCAAGGCGCGCCCCCCACTTCGAGAGGAACGCCTCGAGACCGGTTTGGACCATCGGATCGAGCATGACGAAGAGCCGCCCCTCCCGCTCCAGATACGCCTCCAGGCTCTTTTGCTCTTCATCGGTCAGGGGGCGCTGCGGGCCGGCGAGGACGACCACCGCCGCGTCGTCCGGGATTTTTTTCTCGGAGAGAAGGAGGAGCTTCTTCACCGAGAACCCCTGCTTCTCCAGGCTCTCTTTCAGATGCGAAAACCCTTCCCGGCCGGCGTCGTCGATCGAGCGCTCCCCGTGCCCCTCGATGAAGTAAAAGCTCTTCTTCCCGTCGCGGCTGATCCGGATAAGGCCCGCCGTGATCTCCTGTTCGGAAATCGTCCGGACCGTCGCCGACTGCCCTTTCGACTCCAACACCACCATGTCGTATTCGGTGACGCCGTATTGCTTCGCCACTGCCGGCTTTTTATCGGGGTCGATCAACTCGTATTTGATCTTGGGGCTCTGATGCTGATAGTTTTCAAAAAGGTCTTTCGCCTGATTCCGGACATTGCTCCGTTCCGCGAAAAATCCGGAGACCTTCACCTCCTCCTTGAGATTTTTGAGAATATTGACGGTCTGAGGCGACAGAGTAAAAGCGCCCGATCCGGAAAGATCGATCCGGGCGTCATGCCGCCAGAGGATAAAATTGAGGATCGACAGGATGGCGACGAAAATCAGAACCATCAAAACGCTGTTCGCGCCGAATTTCGTCGACCGCCGGGCCGAAAAGGTCTTCAGCATTTCAAAATGGGTCAACAGAAAGAGGGTAAGCAGAACGAGGGCGACCCCCTCCAGCCCCGTATAAGCCCAGACCGGTCCTCCCCAGATCAGATAAACAAAAAGCCCCGACATCCCGAAAATCGCGCCGAGGACTCCAAAAAGAACGGTGATGTTGCGATTCAATCTCATGAACACTCCGGTAAAAAACGTTAAACGTTATTCGTTAAACGTTAAACGTCATAAGACAAAAACTATAAAATTCTTATCATCTTTTCTGGTTTTCCGTTTAACGAATAACGTTTAACGAAGAACGATTACTTCCATCGCTGCGACTCCACCACCCGATGCGCCAGAAACAGCCCCAACGTCATCAACGAAACAAAATAGGTCAGATCGCGCGTGTCGATCAGCCCCTTGACGAAGTTGTCGAGGTGCTCGACCAGCGAGAGGTAGCTCAACACCTCTCCCGCCCCGCCCCCCGCGCCCTGCGCCGTGACGCCGATGAGCCACAAACCGATCAGGATGCCGAACGAGATGACCGCGGCGATGATCTGGTTTTCGGTCAGCGCGGAGGCGAAGAGCCCCATCGAGAGGAAGACCCCTCCCATCAAGAAGAGGCCGAGGTAGCTCGACAAGAGCGGCTTCCAGGCGACGTCGCTGTAGGTCGAGAGGATCAAGGGGAGATGAAGGGTCAGCGCCAGCATGAGGAGATAAACGATCATCGCGGCGAAGAACTTTCCGAGGACGATCTCGGTGATCGTCACCGGGGAGGTCATCAACAACTCGTTCGTCCTCCCTTTCTTCTCCTCCGCCAACAGCCGCATCGTCAGGAGCGGCATGATCAAGAGGAGGATCACGCTCATGTTCAAAAAGGTCGGCCGAAAGACCGCCTCGTGGATATTGAGCTGCGGAAGATTCCCCTGAAAGCGCATCATCTGCGTGGAGATGCTGGAGTAGCTGACGACGATATTATAAAAAAGAAAATCGGAGACCGCCAAAAAGACCATCGCCACAACATAAGCGATCGGGGAAACGAAGTAAAGTTTCAGCTCTTTCGAGGCCAGTGTCAGAATATTTCTCATATCTCTTATCCTTAACCCGGCATGGCCGGAACCAAAGACGTTATTCGTTATTCGTTGACCTTCAGGGAATGGTTTCCGGCGAAACGGAAACCATATTCGTTAAACGTGTATTTTCCAAAATGATCAAAATCTTTCTTGTAAGACCCTAATACAAACGTGAAAAATCGTGTTGCATTTTTGGTAGGGGCAGGCCCCTGTGCCTGCCCAGGGCGGCCACGGGGGGCCGCCCCTACCCTTCTTCGATCTCCTTCTCCTGCGTCGTTAACTGGAGAAAGACCTCTTCCAGGCTCATCGTCAGAGGCTTCATCTCCAGGAGGCCCCAACCGTTCTCGACAACGGTCTTTGAAAGGTCTTCCCGGATGTCCCGGCCGAGATCCGACTCGACGATAAACGCCCCTTCGCCTTCCGACGCCGGCTGCGGCAGGACCTGGCTGACCCCGCCGATCGCCAGAATCTTTTCCGGAGAGACCGCCTCCCCGCGGCGGACCCGGATGGAGATCTTTTCCGACTTGCGGATCTGCGCCGAGAGCCGCTCCGGCGTATCGACCGCCGCCACCCTCCCCCGGTTGATGATGACGACCTTCTGGCAGACCGCCGTCGCCTCCGGCAGGATGTGGGTCGATAAAATAATCGTATGCTCCCCCGCCAGGCCCTTGATCAGCTCCCGAATCTCGATGATCTGTTTGGGATCGAGCCCCACCGTCGGTTCGTCGAGGATCAACACCTCCGGATTATGGATGAGCGCCTGCGCCAGCCCGACCCGCTGGCGATACCCACGGGAGAGGTTGGCGATGAGGCGATGGGAGACGTCGGCCAGGGAACATTTTTCCAGGACCGCCGAGAGGGCGGCGCCGACCTTCTTCGCAGGGACCCCCTTGATCCTCGCGACGAACTTGAGGTACTCCGAGACCGTCAGCTCCGGATAGACCGGCGGATGTTCCGGAAGGTAGCCGATCCGCCGCTTCACCTCCATCGGCGCCTCGAAGACGTCGTAACCGGCGACCTTGGCCGTCCCGGAGGTCGCCGGCATGAAGCAGGTGAGAATCCGCATCGTCGTCGTCTTCCCCGCCCCGTTCGGCCCCAAGAAGGCGAGGATCTCCCCCCGCTCGACGGTGAAGCTCACATCCTCAATCGCGACCAGATCGCCGTACCGCTTTCCCAACTGCTTGACTTCAATCATCGGCCCATTCTCTCGCTTCCATTAAAAAACAATAACAAGAAATTAAATTATAATAACCCTTCCCCCCTGTCAAGCCCCCCAAGAAAAATCTCCCTCCTTTCGAAGGAGGGGAAGGGGAGGTCAACATATTTCCCCAGACGCGAAACCAAGCGATACCCTTACGTCGGCGACCCTGATTTTTTTTGTGATCACCGTTTCCTTTCCTTGACGATACCCCTTTTTTTGGTATACTCAACGTCGATTATTAAAAATCAATGCGTCGTTTAAAGCGATGGAGAAAGGCAAATCACATCATAAGGAGGATAACGATGTTCTCTTCGAAAGGAAAGAAGTTCGGTTTCACTTTTTCGGCATTACTCTCTATCAGTTTACTGGTTTACGCCTGCGGCGGCGGAGGGGGCTCCAGTTCGTCCGGCGTCACCGGCACCACCGGCTCCAAAGCGGCGGCAACCAGCACCACCGTGACCAACACCGCCTTGCAGATCACCAGCTCGGCGATCTCCGGAAGTTTTCCAAA
>DATDON010000127.1:0-3994 GCA_035293225.1 Candidatus Manganitrophaceae bacterium | reverse complement strand
TTTTACGTCGATCGGTCGGCTTGTCCCTTCTTTTTAGAACGCGTATAATCAATACAAGCGCAAACATCATTGTCGCCTATTTGGTTTTTGTAGGGGCGAACCGGTCTGTTCGCCCGCATGGAGGCCTCACCCCTGCGCAACGTCATTTATCGCGTTTGTATTAGACTCTGTGTCTAAAAGATATACGTTTTTCGGTGGCCGCTTCTTTGACCTCCAGGGAATGGTTTTGACCTTCTGGGAATGGTTTTCGGTAGAACAAAAACCAGAGGAGGAACGTAAACCATATTCAGGCTATGCGTAGATGTTGATGCAATTCCGTTTAACGAATAACGTTTAACGTCTTTTGGGTTCCGACTGCGCCGGATTAGATTATAGAAGGAGGTCGGTCTGATGAGGCTGGAGAAGGGGGTCGCGCTCATTGTGGTCGATGTTCAGAACGATTTCTGTTCCGGCGGGGCGCTGCCGGTCCCGGACGGCGACAAAGTCGTTCCCGTTTTGAACGAATACATCCGAATCTTTTCACGCGCCGGCGCTTCGATCGTCGCCACACGCGATTGGCATCCGGCCGATCACATCTCTTTTAAAGCGCAAGGGGGGGTGTGGCCGCCGCACTGTATTCAAGGGACCCAAGGGGCGGCGTTTCATCCGGACCTGGCCCTCCCCAAAGAGGCGGTCATTATTTCCAAGGGGGATCATCCGAAGAAAGAGGCCTACTCCGGTTTTCAGGGGACCGATTTGGCGGAACGGCTGAAGAGAGAGGGGATTCGAACGGTCTACGTCGGAGGATTGGCGACCGATTACTGCGTCAAAAACACCGCGCTCGACGCGCTGAAATCGGGATTTAAAACGGTCTTTTTGGAAGACGCGTCAAGAGGGGTCGAGGCGCGGCCGGGCGACACGGAAAAGGCGATCTCGGAGATGAAGGAATCGGGGGCGCGCCCGATTTCGCTCAAAGCGCTGAGAGCCTCAGATATCGACGCGAAACTTTAAGCCCGCCGTTTTGGAGAGGGATAGATCAAATAGAGCGGTCTCTCGGAGACCGTAAAGAGGGCGGGGGGGGCTCCGACCATTTCTCCGTCCGCCTGAATGAAGGCAGGGGCCGGGGCGACTTCGATCCTTTTGCCCTCGACATATTCGATCCCTTTTCCGGCCCTCCCCAAAAAGAAGAGATTGGCCAGCGTCCATAAGTAACCCCAAGGGCCCCTCGACTTCATGAGACAAAGGATGAGCGACGGAGAGTCGATCTCGGCGCGGGGGGCGAAGACGAAAGGTCCCGCGATGAGACGGGCCTTTGCGACTATGCCGGTCGTTCCCTCATAAGAGGCGCCGTTGACGAAAAATCGGATCATGGGGTACCGATAGGAAAAGAGCGCCATGAGACCGGAGAAGAGATAGACCCCGAGCTTCGGAAGTTTCTTGAAAATGCCTCCCCGCCGCTCGACCCGGTCGGTGACATATGCGTCGAATCCGACCCCGCCCATCAAAACGAAGTAGCGTTGATGGACCCTGCCGAGATGGATCGGGCGCGCGGCCCCTTCCAAAAGCGCGGTATAGGCCTTCCAGGGATTGAGCGGCAGGCCGATTTCGCGCGCCAGGCCGTTCCCGGTCCCGGTCGGCAGGATCGCGAGAGGGGGGAGATCGCCTTCTCCCTCCTGCGCATGCAGCACATGCAGTGTCCCATCCTGTGTCCCACCCTGTGTTCCATCCTGCATCATCCCATTGATGACTTCATTGATCGTTCCGTCTCCGCCGGCGCAGAGAATCAGGCTCCACCCCTCTTTTTTCTTTTCCCGGACCAAACGGGTCGCGTCGCCCGCCCCCGCGGTGTAGAAGATTTCCAGGCCGGACGCCGATAATTGCAGATGTCTTAAGATCGGCTTGAGCTTTTTCCTTTTACGGAAAGATCCCGCGGCAGGATTGATGACCGCCAAAACCTTGGCGAGCAAGGGGAGGGTTTTTCGGATCGGCGGATTCGTCGGATGTTTCAAGCCGGATATCATCATCGTCCTCATTCGGATCTTCTTCGGACCTCCTTTGCTTTTGAAATAATATCATAATTTTAGTTGAAAATAGAGTCCGTTTTATATAAAGATAGCGGCATGGAAAATTTAGACATGTTTAAGGGGGGACTCCAACAGACCAAAAAAGAGATCTGGGCCGTGGGAGGGGGGAAGGGAGGGACCGGCAAGACCTTTATCGCGGCCAATCTCGCCATTGCGCTCACCAAAGCCGGAAAAAGAGTCCTGGTGGTCGACGCCGATTTGGGATGCGCCAACCTTCACACCTGTTTGGGCGTGCAACCGAGGGTCACCCTTTCAGATTTCATAAAGGGAAAAATCCGGGAGATCGAAAAAGTCCTGATCCAAACCGAAATCGGCGGTCTGGCGTTGATCTCCGGAGCGCAGGATTATCTCGAAATCGCGAACCCCAAACATAGCCAGAAGATGAGGTTGATCCGCCGGATCCATGAGCTGAACTTTGAATATATTATCCTCGACCTCGGGGCGGGGACCTCGTTTACCAATCTCGACTTTTTTTTGACCGCGGACACGGGTATATTAAGCGTCATTCCGGAGCCGACGTCGATTGAAAACGTCTACCGTTTTATTAAGAGCGCCTTTTACAGGCGATTCAAGAAAATCGCGCGGGACCCCGAGGTGAAGGCGATTATCACCCTCGCGATGGACGAGAAAAATGAAAGGGGAATCCGGACCCCGCACGACCTGATCGAACAGGTCTGCTCCATTGACGAAAAAGGAGGCCAAAAACTCAAAGAGGCGGTCTTCTCTTTCCAACCGAAACTAATCGTCAACATGGTCCGGTCAAAAGACGATATGACCCTCGGCTTCTCGATGCGGAGTTCATGCTCCAAGTATTTCGGGATCAAAATTGATTATGTGGGATATATCGAGTATGATGATCATGTCTGGAAGGCGACCAAAAAAAAGCGCCCGCTCCTTTTAGAATACCCTTATTCCAGCTCGGCCCGGTGCCTGGAACGGACCGTTTTAAACCTCATGAAAAAAGAAGAATTGAAGTATGACCTGATATTAAAGCCGTAGAATAAAGGGGCTGGGGCCGGGGATAAAAATCAAGCGAGTGGCCGGCTTCACCGTCGCGAGCGCAGGGCGTGGGGGCATCGGGAGGGCATAGGACGTTATTCGTGAATCGTGATTCGTTAAACGTCAGAACTTTTCTTTCCGAATAACGAATAACGTTTAACGGTTAACGAATTCTCCCACAGGCCCCCACATATAAAATGAAGCGTTTTTCCGATCAGAATTATTACGAAATTCTAGAAGTCGCCTATCATGCCACTTGGGGAGAAATCCAGAAGGCGTATGAGCTGGCAAAGAAGACCTACGGCCCGGAGTCGATGGCCTCTTATTCCCTTTTCGAATCGGAAGACCGGGACGTTCTTTTCAAAAAAATCGAAGAGGCCTATCGGGTCCTCATCGACCCCGAAAATAGAAGAAAGTATGACAAATCGATTTCATCCAGCGTGAAGGAAATTGCGCTACGGCCGGCGGAGCCGGCCGCTGATCGGGTCTCGTCGGCCGTTTCAGAGGGGGGAGAACGCCCCCCCGGAGAGATGAATGGGAAGGCGCTCAGGGAGATGCGGGAAAGACAAGGCGTTTCACTTCAGCAAATCGCCGATCTGACGCGGATCAACGTGACCTATCTCCAATTTATCGAAGAAAGCCAATTTAAAAGCCTCCCTGCGGAGGTCTACCTTCGAAACTATCTCCTCCAATACGCTAAGACGCTTCATCTTGACCCTAAATCGGTCGTGGAAGGCTACATGGAGGGCTATGAGCGTTGGCGGGGGGGGAAAGAGAAGACCTCTCCCGCCTAATTATAAAAAATCCCCGGTAGGAATTCCTGCCGGGGATTTTTTATAATTGTCGCGCCTTTAAGCCGCGAGGCTGACGTTAATGGCCTGGGGGCCTTTTTTCCCTTGCTCAACCTCGAATTGAACCACTTGGCCTTCTTC
>DATDON010000126.1:0-3199 GCA_035293225.1 Candidatus Manganitrophaceae bacterium | reverse complement strand
GGGATCGACCAGAGCGAGCTCTTGGTCTAAATAAGGGCGGCACGCCGACAACTCTTCCTTCTTCGGTTTTCGATTCTCAGGAGGCCGGAACTTCTCCGCATTGGTGATGTAAAAGGCCGCGCGGTCCAATCCGGTCTCTTGAAGAATTTTATTCAGAAGGCGTCCCGCGCTTCCTACGAAGGGACGTCCCATCCGCTCCTCTTCTTGGCCCGGCGCCTCTCCGAGGATAAAAAGGGTCGCGTCGCTCGGCCCTTCCCCGGGAACAGGCCTTTTTCCGGGCCGGCGGAGAGGGCATTTTAAGTCCGTCCGTAGAGAGCGTTTTAATTGCTGAAGATCCATGATCCGAGCGTAATGAAAGGAGGATCGCGAAGTCAAGGAGGGGGGAATATGATATTTTCAAAAAGGGGGATGCGCGACAGCCAATTTTTATTGACAGGAAAGGTTGATTGGGAAATAATATAAAGACGGCTTTTTATGATGAAACGCCGTCATGATATAGGATGAAAGATGTCTGAGAACGAGAAAGATAAGGATCTTCAGGAAAAAATCGGAGCGTTGATTCAATTCGGCGGGGAGCGGGCCGACAATGAAGACTTGATCCGGGAAATCATCATCACCGCCCTCCGTCTTTCGCAAAACCATGTTACGCGGGGCGATCTGAAGATTATTCACGCCGCCGTCAAAGAGATGCGATACGCCTTTAAACTGTTCGCCCCGTACAAAGAGATCCGAAAAGTAAGCGTTTTCGGATCTGCGCGAACGCGTCCGACCGAGCCGATCTATGAGCTGGCCGCCGAGTTCGCCGAACAGATCACGGCCGAGAACTTTATGGTCATCACAGGCGCTGGAGAAGGGATCATGCGGGCGGTCCAGGGGGGGAGCGGGCGAAAAAACAGTTTCGGGATGAACATCCTCCTTCCCTTCGAGCAGGCGGCGAATGAATTCATCGAGAACGATCCGAAGCTGATGACGTTCAAATATTTCTTCACCCGGAAGCTCTTCTTTATCAAAGAAGCGAACGCCATCGCTCTCTTTCCGGGAGGATTCGGAACGCACGATGAAGGTTTTGAAGCGCTGACCCTCCTGCAGACCGGAAAGAGCAATCCCTTGCCGGTGGTCTTTATAGATATACCGGGTGGGACTTATTGGAAGGCGTGGCGCGCCTTTGTGGAGGATGAGATTCTCTCCCGCGGATTGATCTCGGAGGAAGATCTCAGCCTTTTTAAAGTAACCGACCGGGTCGACGTCGCGGTGTCCGAGATCACGAACTTTTATCGGAACTACCATTCGATCCGTTTTGTCCGGGACCAGTTGGTGGTCCGATTGAATCACCCGGCGACGGAAGAGAGGTTGGAGCGGCTCAACGATCTCTTTTCGGACATCGTGGCGAGCGGGAAAATCACGAGGACGGAGGCGCTTCCCGAAGAGGCGAACGAGCCCAAGCTCCTCTCGCTTCCCCGCATCGGCTTTCACTTTAACCGGAAAGGCTTCGGACGCCTCCGGCAGATGATCGACACGATCAATTTGTATTAAGGCATTAAGGGAAAATTTCAAATGTCAAAGTTCAAATGAAATCCCAAGTTCAAAAATAAGATTTTGACATTGAACTTTGACATTGAACCAAAGACTTTCAATCGTCGTTTGGAAATTTTTATTTTGTCGCAGGATTTTCGATGAAAACCGTTCGCGTCTTCGCCCCCGCTTCGGTCGGGAATATCGGTCCGGGCTTTGATGTGCTGGGCATGGCTCTTTCGGGGATGGGCGACACCGTGGTCGCGACCCGCCGCGTCGAGCCGGGAGTCGCCATCACGCGAATTACGGGGGACCGGGGGAGGCTTTCTTATAAGGCCGATGAGAATACCGCGGGGATCGCCGCGCAAACCGTATTGGATCATCTCAAAAATCCGGGCGGGGCGCTCCTTGCCCTTCATAAGAACATCCCGGGAACCGGGCTGGGGAGCAGCGCGGCCAGCGCGGTCGCGGCGGCCTACGCCGTGAACCTCCTCTTCGGCGCCAAGCTCTCGAAAGCCGAACTGGTTCCGTTGGCGGCGGTCGCCGAATCAAAAGTCAGCGGCGGTTTTTTTCTCGACAATGTCGGCCCCTCGATGATGGGAGGGATCACCTGGAACAACCCTTTCACCAAGGAGGTGGTTCCCCTCGGCCGAATCGAGCCGGTGGCGATCGTCGTCGCAACCCCTGATTTTCCGCTTCTCACGAAAGATTCCAGGCGCGTTCTCCCGAACGCCGTTCCGATGGAATCGTTCATCTCCAATATGGCGTTCGCCGCGATGATCGCCTGGGCGGTGGCGAAAAAAGATCCCGAGCGGTTTGGGCGGTCGATCCAAGACCGGGTGGCGGAAATGGCCCGGGCGCCGCTGATTAAAGGGTTCGACGATGTGAAGAAAGAGGCCCTCGCGGCGGGGGCGTGGGGTTGCTCGATCTCCGGCGCGGGAGCGTCGGTTTTCGCCGTCGCGAAAGACGAGAAGATCGGACGAAAGGTCGGGAAGGCGATGGCCGGCGCGTTCGAGCGGCATGGGGTGATCTCAGAAGTCCGGATCACAAAGATGGATCGTCATGGGGCGCGCGCCGTAAAATAAAGGCGAACCTTCCGTGGAGAGGAGAAGGATATGGAGCTGGGAACCACGCTCACCCGGTTTTTAATCGAGCAGCAGCGGAAGTATCCGGGAGCGACCGGAGATTTTACGGGGCTTCTGTCGGAGATCGCGACCGCGGCGAAAATCATCTCCCGCGAGGTGAATAAGGCGGGCCTCATCGATATTCTCGGCTACGAGGGGGGGACCAATGTGCACGGGGAGCGGGTTCAAAAACTCGACATCTTCGCCAATGAGACCTTTATCAAGACCCTCAGCCACACCGGCCATCTCATCGGGATCGCGTCTGAAGAGATGAATGATATTTACCAGATTCCCGATCCCTATCCCAAGGGGAAATATGTCCTCCTGCTCGATCCGCTCGATGGATCCTCGAACATCGATGTCAATATCAGCATCGGGTCGATCTTTTCCATTCACCGGCGGAAAAGCGGCGGCCTCCAGGCGACGATGGACGATTTTCTTCAACCCGGCCGGCGCCAGGTCGGCGCGGGATATATCATCTACGGCTCGAGCACGATGCTGGTCTATACGACCGGTTACGGCGTTCATGGGTTTACTCTCGATCCGAGCATCGGGGAGTTCCT
>DATDON010000125.1:0-2681 GCA_035293225.1 Candidatus Manganitrophaceae bacterium | reverse complement strand
TCTTTTTTCTCGGGGGACGATCGGATAGGGTTTTTGCCCGGTCAGATCGAGATAAAGGGCCCGCGCCACATCCATTCCGTTCTCCGCAAGGAAAAGGCGAAAGGCCTGTCCGATCCGTGGATTGATGTCGAGGACCTTATATCGGCCGTCCCGGGCGTCGAACCGATAGCCGATATCGAGTATCCCTTGATACCGGATCGACCGCATCAACCGGATAGTCAGATCGGCAACCTCTTTGTTCCAGACCGTTTCGCCCAGCGAAGCGCAACCGACATGGACCGGAAACTGCCTGACTTTATAACCGGTGAATCCGGCCAGACATTCGGACTCTTTATTAAAATAGCCGTTGAAAATAAAAATCTGATCATCTCCACCCGGTATATACTCTTGCACCATCAGATTAGGACAGTTCGGATCTTCCAACGCTTTGTAGTGTTCGATCAATTCCTCTTTGGAGTGGACGGTCACCATCTTTTTCCGGGTCCTCGCCTGGAGTCGGTTTCCCAGGATTCCCTTCAACATGACCGGGTAAACCGCTTTTTCCGCGTAGGCGGCCGCCTCCTCAAGGTTATTCGGAAAGAAGGTGAAGGGGGTGGGGACCTGGTGTTTTTGAACCACCTCGTACATCTCTTTCTTGCTGATCAACTTCCGGACCATCTCCGCCGAATTCCTCTGAAAAATAAAGCGCTCGCTCAGACGATCCGCATATTCCGCGACGAAAAGGGCGGTTTCATCCGAGGTCGGAATCAGAATCGACCGGCCGCCGATTTCAGCGCCCGCGTCGAGCAGATCTTCCAGGAATTCTTTCGGGTCGTTTTCATCGAATTTTTTTAAAAAGCGCCCCTTGCAATATCTCGACAGCATTCCGGGGGACCACCGATCCGGGTCGACGCCGTAAAGGGGGACGCCCAAACTCCCCAAGCTCCGCATGACCCCCAAGGCGGCCAATTTGCAATTGATGATCACGACCGGAGTCGTATGACGCTCAAACCGTATCATTGGATCGGAACCAACTCCCTTTGGATCAAAGAAGGGACGAGGGTGAGGTCGTCGATATGCTTCAAGATAAATTCCAGGTCCTCCTCCTGCCCCGTCTGTTTGAGATAATCGGCGCTCCGCCCCCCCCCCGCTTCCAAGGGAGAGGCCCCGCTCCAACGGGAGATGGCGGCGCGGGTTTCGGAATTTTCCGGAGTGAACCCGGACTCGGAGAGTTTTTCCGCCACCCAGGCGCATCCCATCTGGTCCTCTCTCCGAAACTCCCCTCGCGCGCCGGCCCCGAGGACCGCCACCTTCTCATGCTTGTCGATCACATGGCGGGCAACGGCGGAAAAATTCCTGAAACAGGCGGCGTAAACCGCCTCGCTCCCCTTTGCGTTCAACAAAAGCTGACTGCCGGAAGAGGAGACCAGGATGACGGGACGATGGATATCTTTCCGGGCGGCGATTTGAGCGGGGCTGTTTGTAAGATGAAACCCATACGGCATATTTCCCCCCAGCTCGCCGGCCAACAGAGGCTCTTGAAGGGAAGCGGCCACCTCAAACGCCTCATCGGTCGTTTGAACCGGAAAGACGCGCCGGCCCAGGCTGAGCGCGGTGACCGCGGTCGTCGTAAAACGGATCACATCGACCACGATGATCGCGTATCGGCCCCGGTAACGCGCCGCGCTTTCCGGAAAGCAATCAATCACCACCTGTCTGTTCATCAAAGCGCCCGTTCGCTCTCAAAAGCGGCCCCCATCGGGCCGGCCGGCCTTAAGTTCTCCCGCTGAAAAGCGTCCGAATGGAGGCCTCGCCGGTAAATTTCGACCCGAAGCAACTCCTCCATCCGGACGTTGCTGAGATGAACCTCCGGGCCGAAATGATTGAGAAGAGCGAATTGGCTCGGTTTGTTCGGCGCCTCGAATACCGCGACCTCCATTCCGTAAGCTTCGGCGAACCGGTCGGCGATCGGCGTGTTGAGCCGCCCCTTGTCGTCAAAAAGCCCCACATTCTCGGCGCTCTCCCGCGCTTCGATCACGATCTGCCGGGCGCCGGCGTCGAGCCATCTCTTCCCCTGATCGATCAACCCCTGCGCCGCGTCCGATGTAAAAATCCCCCCGTGTTTTTTCCCGACTTCGAATTGAACCTGCAACCCCCGTTCGGAGGCGAGCCGAACCACCTCCCGGGGCGCAAGCCGCAGGTCGGTGAAACCTTCGCCCGCTTCAATTCGGTTCACCCCGATATCGGCGCACAAATCCAAGAATTCCGGAAGCTTGCCGAAAGAGGCCGCCACTTCGAACGGCCCCCCTCCGGTGCAAACCGGGATATTCAACCGGCGCGCCGCCGTGACCTTTCGCCGCGTCGATTTTTCGTCGGCGACCTGCCAACAGGCCATCGAAATCTTCAGGGTGGCGATCAGGTGGGCGCTCTGTTCCAGGTGGCTCTCCAACGTCACCGGATCGTATCCCGGATCAAAGGGACAGGTCCGGGGAGGCAGGTCCGGCACGCCGATGAGACGCAGATACTCCCAGGTATGGGACCTCTCTTTTTTTGATAATTCTTGTCTAAGCATCGTCATCCTCCATGATGGCTCTGTTCTTAATCGGTGGTTATTTCCAAGAGAAACTTGAGAACTTCCACCGCCGATTTCACCGGGGCGTCGTGATTCATCGGATAATCGTGGTGATGGAGCCCCGGGGTGG
>DATDON010000124.1:0-2578 GCA_035293225.1 Candidatus Manganitrophaceae bacterium | reverse complement strand
AAGGGGCAGAAGAAGCTCCAAATCAAACTTCAAATCAAAATGGAAACGGCGCCCAAAAATGAGGCGGCCAAGGTGAAAGAAAGTGAGAAAATAAAAATGTTGGGAAAACTTTATGGGGTCGGCGTCGGGCCGGGCGACCCGCAGCTTCTGACGCTGAAGGCGCATCGGCTCCTCACGACGGTCCCGGTGGTTTATGTCCCGAAATCGGGGGAGGAGTCGGGGAGCTTCGCCCTCTCGATTATCGACCCCTTTCTCGACCGGGGCCGTCAGGAGGTGATCGACCTTCTCTTTCCGATGTGCAAGGACCAATCCGGGCTGGCTCAATTTTGGGAAAAATCGGTCGGGCTTCTCCTCGACCGGCTTGAAAAGGGATTGGACGTCGCCTGCGTCTGCATCGGCGACCCCCTCCTCTACAGCACCTTCAGCTATCTCCTTGAACGGATCATTGCCCGGCGCCCCGATCTTCCCGTCGAGATTATACCGGGGGTGACCTCCATTTCGGCCTGCGCGGCGTCGGTGGCGCTTCCGTTGGTAAAAGCCGGCGAGACCCTGGCGGTCATTCCGGCGACCTATGAACCCGAAGCGGTCCGGGGCCTCCTTCGGCAATTCGACGCGCTCGCCCTCATGAAAGTGAATCGGGTCATCGACCAAATCCTTCCGATGTTGGAGGAGATGGGGATCCGGGATCACGCCGTCTTCATCAGCCGCTGCGGAACCGATCAACAGGAAATCGTCTGGGACCTTGATTCTCTCAAAGGGAAAGAGCTCAACTATCATTCCATTCTTTTAATCCGGACGAAAGAACCGATCGCACGGCGCGCGTCCGGCGCCCTCTCCGAAAAGAAAAGCCATGTCTGAGCGCTCCAAACAGGGCGGACGAACGGAGCGGATCGAAAGAAGGAAGGTCACCTTCGTCGGCGCCGGCCCCGGCGATCCAGATCTCCTCACCGTCAAAGGAAAACGGCTGATCGAAACGGCCGACCTCGTCGTCTACGCCGGCTCCTTGGTCCATCCCGATGTCTTAAGGTTGATCAAGCCGGAGGCGGAGCGGCATGACAGCGCGAAGATGGCGCTGGAAGAGATCGCGCGGGTGATGATCGAGGGGGTTTCTGCCGGGAAACGGGTCGTCCGCCTCGCCTCCGGCGATCCGAGCGTCTTCGGGACCATCTCGGAGCAGATGGATGAATTGGACGCGGCGGGGGTCCCGTATGAGATCGTCCCCGGCGTCAGCTCGGCCTTCGCCGCGGCCGCCGCCTTGGGGGCAGAGTATACCCTGCCGGAATTGTCCCAGACCGTCATTCTGACCCGCCTGGAAGGGAGGACGCCGATGCCGCCGAAAGAAAATCTCGCATCGCTCGCTTCGCACGGCGCGACGATCGTCCTTTTTTTGTCGACGCAGTATATCCGAGAAGCGGTCGCCGAACTGCTGAAAGGCTACCCGAAAGAGACCCCGGTCGCGGTCGTCCAAAAGGCCTCCTGGCCCGATCAAAAGATCGTCCGGGGGACCCTCGAAGACATCGCCCAAAAGGTCAAAGAGGCCGGGATCGTCTGGACGGCGCTCGTCATCGTCGGAGACGCCCTCGACCGGAAGGGGAAAGGGAAGGGGAAGCGGTCGAAGTTGTACGATAAAGATTTCTCCCACGGATTCAGGGATGGGGAAAAGAACGTTAATCGTTAAACGTTATTCGTGGAGAAGAATAAATTTTACGGTTAACGCTTAACGAATACCGTTTAACGTCATTTGGATTTTAAAATGGCCAAAGCGATCATGATACAAGGGACCGGCTCGCACGTCGGGAAGTCGCTCCTGGTGACCGGCCTCTGCCGCCTCTTTCACAAGCGGGGGATCCGGGTCGCGCCGTTCAAGGCGCAAAATATGGCGTTGAACTCTTATGTGACGGTCGACGGCAAGGAGATGGGGCGGGCTCAAGCGACGCAGGCCGAGGCGGCGGGACTTCTTCCGTCGGTCGATATGAATCCGGTTTTGCTCAAGGCGACCTCCGACACCTCGGCCCAGGTCATCATCCTCGGCAAGCCGATCGGCCATATGAACGTCCAGGGGTATCGCACGTTTAAGCCGGAGGCGTGGGAGGTCATACAGGCGGCCTATTGTCGGTTGGCGGCGGCCTATGATCTGATCGTCATCGAGGGCGCCGGAAGCCCGGCGGAGATCAACCTCAAGGCCCACGACATCGTCAACATGCGGATGGCCGCCTTCGCCGACGCGCCGGTTCTGCTCGTCGGCGATATCGATCGGGGAGGAGTCTTCGCTTCGTTCGTCGGCACCTGGGAGCTTCTCGAACCGGAAGAGCGGGAGCGGATCGCCGGTTTTATTATCAATAAGTTTCGCGGCGACGCGAGCCTCCTGCAAGGGGGAATCGATTTTCTTCAGGCGCGCACCGGCCGGCCGACCTTCGGCGTCATCCCGACCCTCTCCGGGCTGCGCCTTCCGGAGGAGGACGGCGTCGCCCTGGAGGTCGGGGGTCGGGAGGACAAAACCGCTGAGATCCATATCGCCGTCATCCGGTTGCCGCATATTTCCAATTTCACCGATTTTGATCCGTTCTTGCTCGATCCT